>VGEB01000092.1 GCA_016869435.1 Alphaproteobacteria bacterium
AGCGCTTCCAGCCGTGCGAACTGAGCATCGGTCAGCCAAAACAAATCGCGAATCATGAGCCGCCTCCTGTCGGAAGCAATGAATCACGAACGCCAGCCGTTGAGAACCTTTATGGGTCCGGAGCCTAAAGCGGCCAATCGCGCTCAGATCGCGGTTTCGCCACCAAATCGCCAATAAGTCGCGGCCATGTAGCGCCAGGCAAACGGAGCCCAACGGAGTCCGACAGATGAAGCTTGCTCAGTCGCAGCGCAGCGCCCTCTGCGCGCTCGCCGGCTTCGCCGCGATCCAGGCCACGCCCGCTCTGGCCGGCGACGACAAAACCACATGGACCGCGGTGATGGAGATGGTGGGCGCGTCTTCCGACGAAGGGGCCAGCAAGATCGATTACAGCGAGCGGCCAAAACTCGTCCTGCCCCCGAGCGCCGGCGATCTCCCGTCGCCGCGACAGCGGGCCGAGCGGCCGAGCGATTGGCCAACCGAACTGTCGTCGGAGCGGAGCCGCAACGCCGATCGCTTCGCGCACGTTCCCGACGCGCCGCCGCAAGAAAAAAAGAAGGGCCTTCTCGAGCGCATTCGCGGTCCGCGTCCGACCGCGGCGGCGGGAACGGACGACGAGCCTGGTCTGCTTCAGCGCGTTCTCATGGCGCGCACGCGCAACGCCGCGGCCGAACCCGACGTGGCGCCGCGCCGGTTGCTCGTCGAACCGCCGGAAGGCTATCGTCAGCCGACGAAAGAGTTGAGCAGCTATGGCGAGAAGTCTGGCAAGAGCTGGTGGAATCCTCTGTCTTGGGGAGGCGGCGGCAACGACAATGACCCTGTCGCTCAGACCGGCAATCCGAGCGCGCCGAACGCCTTTGCCCGGCCGACCAACGCCAGCGCCCTGTCGAGCCTGATGCCGAGCTTCCTGAGAGGTTCTGACAGGAATTAATTTCCGGCCTATATAGGAGAAACCATTCTCCGACGACGCGGCGCGCATGCCGCGGGAAAGGCCGTTCATGTCATTTGAGACGAAGGCGTCAGCCGTCGCTTCGCTCGCGCCCGGCGCCGCCGCGCCGGAGCCCGCGCGCGCGGGCAATGCGAGCTTCAAGCTCGATAACGGCATGGAGGTCGTCGTCATCCCCGACGCCCGGACGCCCGTCGTCACCCATATGGTCTGGTATAAGAACGGCGCCGCCGACGATCCGCTCGGCCAGTCGGGCATCGCGCATTTCCTTGAACATCTGATGTTCAAGGGCACGAAAAATCATCCGCAGGGCGAGTTCTCCAATCTCGTCGCCGAGCTCGGCGGCCAGGAGAACGCCTTCACCAGCTACGATTACACAGCCTATTTCCAGCGCATCGGCAAGGAGCATCTCGGGACGCTGATGAGTTTCGAGGCCGACCGCATGCGCAATCTGGTGCTGACCGACGAGGTCGTCGATCCGGAACGCGACGTGGTGCTCGAAGAGCGCCGCATGCGCACCGACAGCGATCCGGCGGCGCAGCTTGACGAGGCGGTGCAGGCGGCGCTCTTCGCCCATCATCCCTATGGCACCCCGATCATCGGCTGGAACCACGAGATCGAGGGCCTCGATCGCGCCCATGCGCTCGCCTATTACGAACGCTTCTACACGCCGGAGAACGCCATTCTCATCGTCGCCGGCGACATCGAAGCGGATGAGGTCGAGCGTCTCGCCAAGGCGACTTACGGCAAGATCCCGGCGCGGTCCGCGCCGCCGCGCCGCGCCCGCACAAAGGAGCCGCCGCACCGGGCCCATCGTCTTGTGACGCTGCGCGACGAGAAGGTCGAGCAGCCGGCGCATGAGCAGGTCTTTCTGGCGCCGTCCTACACCACCGCGCAGCCCGGCGAAGCCGAGGCGCTGGAGACGCTCGCCTATATGCTCGGCGGCGGACCGACGAGCGCGCTTTATGAGACGCTCGTCGTCGAGGAGAAGGTCGCCGTCGGCGCCGGCGCCTATTACATGGGCTCCGCCGTCGATGACACGCGTCTGTGGGTCTATGCGACGCCTGCGCCGGGCGTGACGCTCGAAGAGCTCGACGCCGCGATCGATCGCGTGCTGCGGCGTTTCGCCGAAGAGCCGATCGACGCGGAACATCTGCAGCGCGCCAAGACCCGCCTCATCGCCGACGCCGTCTACGCCCAGGACAGCCAGGCCTCGCTCGCCCGCTGGTATGGCGAGGCGCTCGCCACCGGGCTGACGATCGAGGACGTCGTCGCCTGGCCTGATCGCATGGAGCAGGTGACCGCCGCGGACGTGCAGAACGCCGCGCGCAAATGGCTCGACAGGCGCCGGGCCGTCACCGGCTATTTGCTTCCGGCCTGAGCGGCGCGACCGCTTGGGGCGTTCGGCGGGGCCGACGCTATACCGACTGCCGAAGACCGACTGCCGACTGCCGACCCACATCAGGAAAACAAATGACCGCCCACGCACCTACCGTCACCATCGCCTCCCGCGCCGAACATGTGCAGCGGATCACGACGCCGGGCGGCCTCGAAGTCTGGCTCGTGGAAAGCCACGCCGTGCCGCTGGTCGCGCTCGAATTCGCGATACGCGGCGGCGCGGCGCAGGACCCTGCGGAAAAGCCAGGCCTTGCGACGCTGCTCGCCGCGACGCTCGACGAAGGCGCCGGCTCCTATGACGCGCGCGGCTTCCATCGCGCCATCGACGAACTCGCGATTCACCTCGGCTTTGGCGCCGATCGCGACGCGATCTCGGGCCATATGCAGACTCTGTCGCGCAATGTCGACAAGGCTTTCGGCCTCTTGAAACTGGCGCTCAACGACGCGAGGCTCGAGGCCGGCGACGTCGCGCGCGTGCGCAGCCAGCTCGCCGCCGAACTGAAGCGCGACGCCAATGAACCGGACTCGCTCGCGGCGAAAGCCTTCCGCGAAGCGGCCTTTCCGAACCACCCCTATGGGCGCCCGGTGCGCGGCGACATCGCCTCGATCGATACGCTGTCGCGCGAAGACCTCATCGCCCTGCGCGAGCGTCTGTTCGCAAGGCGCGACCTCAAGATCGGCGTCGTCGGCGCGATCGACGCCGCGATGCTTTCCGAACTCATCGACGCGACCTTCGGCGCCCTGGCGTCGCAAAACGATCTCGCGCCGATTCCGGATATCTCGGTCGCCAATGTCGGCCAGCGGAGAATCGTCGATCTGGACGTGCCGCAATCGACGATCCGCTTCGGACGCCCGTCGATTACCAAGCATGATCCCGATTACTACGCCATCGTCGTCGCCAATCACATTCTCGGCGGCGGCACCTTCACCTCGCGGCTCTTTCGCGAGGTGCGCGAGAAGCGCGGCATGGCCTATTCGGTCTATTCGCATCTCAACGAATATGATCATTGCCCGATGCTAATCGGCGCCGCCGCGACCAAGAACGAGCGCGCCGGCGAAGCGATCGGCGTGATCGAGGAAGAGTTCAGGCAATTCGCGGAAGGCGGGCCGACCGAGGACGAATTGGACAAAGCGAAGAAATTCCTCATCGGCTCCTATGCGCTGCGTTTCGACACGTCGACCAAGATCGCGAGCCAACTCGTCAATCTGCAGCTCGACGGGTTCGAACCGAGCTTCCTCGACGAGCGCAACGGCCGGATCGCCGCGGTGACGATGGAGGATTGCAAGCGCGCCGCGCAGCGCTTGCTCGGCGACGGCGATCTGCTGGTGACGGTGGTGGGGAAGCCCGCGGGGGTGTGAGGGGCGGCATTTCAAAGAGTGCGGGCGAAGAGCGCGGCGCCGCTGATATTGGCTCTTTGCTTAGTCGTCGTCGGATGCCGCTGGTAGAATTTTTGCCTCAAGCTCTTTGAGCAAAGCGCGCTCTCGCATAGCCACACACTCTGAAACGATCATCTCCAGAACGGCGACGATTTTGGAAAAATCGTAATCTTGCTGCGCGTCCGTGACCGAATAAAAGCGGTTCATCGCGTCTGTCTTGTCAATCAATTCACCGTGATAAACGCCGAGATCTTTGTGAAAATTTTTCCACCTCACAATTGGCGAACGTCCTGTATCAAGATAGCATTCTATAGCGGCTGCACGTCGATTAATGTTGGCGCGATGATGGCCTGACGTGCCGACTGTCTCGAACTCAGTGAATTCTGGCAAATCTGGAAGCTTTAGAATGCGCATATTGTCTGGAATATTCAGCCCGGAAGTGCGATCAAAGTTGTAAACCCCTTCAGCATCGTTGTCGTAAATGACGACAACATTGTTTTGAACGGAGATGCTTATCAGCCCCTTTGTGAAGTTAAAAAGGTTGCCGGTCCCAGAGAACGGATAGCCTTCGGCCATATCAACAAAATCAAAAAAGTCTGCGATGTGCGGTTTCAAAATTCTAAAAGCATGTTTGATTATCCCAGCGTCGGAACTGCCCTCGGTCACAATCAGAAATCGATTTGATTGTTCCAAACGCTTCAAGAAATCGCTGCGGTGCGCCCAACCACCATGTTCAACATCGGCGAATTGCCACGTTACAGGTAAGGACGCCGCCAATGGGTTGCGCGCGAGCAATTGAAGTACCGTGTAAGCGCTCAAGTTTTCCATGCCTTCGCTCACACTCCACGAGGACACTGGATCGAGGGCGACGCCTAGACGTTCGAGCATGTAGCGGTGAAAGAACTTTCCAAAATCCTCGTCACCCTCTCCGTAATCGGCCGAAACCGCTTGGACGTCTACGGAAGCAAGCGCGTGCGCGAGGTCATCGAAACTGAATGTCTTAGTTTCAAAGCCGTTGAGCTGGGAAAGATAGTCAAATTCTCGACGCGCATAGGCCGGCGTGTGACCGAGCAAGTTAATTCTATCAATTACGTCGGCGAGTCGCTTTGACATCCCGTCTTTGTATTCGGCCACAAGATTGAAGGAGCCATTCTCGTTTTCAGGATTGGCTTCATCGACGTAATAGTAGGGTACTTGCGCAAGATCGGTTTGCTGGAACAACGCGCTGTGGTCCGTGAAGCCAGAATTTTTGCCCCAGTCGATTTCGAGGCGGCCAACCGCAAGAACAATCATCGACCCCATGTCAGCCTCTAAGTCCGCCCATTACTTCGTGCGTCGTCCGGAATACGGCCCAGTCCTTGGCACCGTCGTGTAGGCCGTCGAGGCACGAGGCATCTGCCACGGTCACTTATTCACCGTGAAAATATTCTAGGCGGCGCGTAACGCCTTACCTTCGCGCCAAGGCTCTGGCCGTCCGCTAAGGGGCGAGTAGCCTTATTTATCCGGAAACGTCGTCAATGAAAAAAGTATCTCGTTGAGTTCAGCGGCGGCGTGTAACGAAGCTTCACAGCCCATGTTTCGCCCAGATGGCCCGAATTTGATCGTCTGTCGCAAATTCGCCGCGCTCGGCCTGCGCGAGAGATTCCTCGAAAGAAGCAGCTTCTTCGGCGGTGAGCTGCACGGCCGCCATCTCTTCGCCCGTCATCGCAATGATCACGCGCGCCATCTCATCCTGCATGGCGGGAGGTAGGCTACGCGCCGCCTCGAATGCTTGTTCAAGAAGTTTCGTCATGGCGCAATTCTAGCGATTTGTTCGGGCGCGGAAAGGACTTTCCGCCCGGCATGGACGCCTTGCCGCGCGCAGGCATGCCGCCTCTCACTTCTCCTGCGGCAGCAGCGCCAGCAGATCCGCCATTTTCGGCGCCGCTGACGGATTCATCATGCCCACCACATGATAGCCGGCGTCGACATGCAGCACTTCGCCGGAGACGCCGCGCGCCAGCGGCGACAGCAGATAGACCGCGGTCTCGCCCACTTCCTCGATCGTCACGACGCGGCGCAGCGGCGAATTATATTCGTTCCAGCGCAGGATGTAGCGGAAGTCGCCGATGCCCGAGGCCGCCATCGTCTTGATCGGCCCCGCCGAAATCGCGTTGACGCGGATGTTCTTCACGCCGAGATCGGCGGCGAGATAGCGCACCGAAGCTTCAAGCGCCGCTTTCGCCACGCCCATCACATTGTAATGCGGCATCCATTTCTCGGCGCCGTAATAGGTGAGCGTCAACAGCGAACCGCCGTCGGTCATCAGCTTCTCGGCGCGTTGCGCGAGCGCGGTGAAGGAGTAGCAGGAAATGTTCAGCGACATCTGGAAGTTTTCCAGAGTCGTTTCGACATAGCGCCCGTCGAGCTGGTCCTTGTCGGAATAGGCGAGGCAATGCACGACGAAATCGATTTTGCCCCAGAGCTTTTCGATCTCGGCGAAAACCGCGTCCATCGTCTCCGGCTCGGCGACGTCGCAGCGGCCGACGACAGTCGCGCCGATCTCCGCCGCAAGCGGACGCACGCGCTTTTCGAGCGCCTCGATCTGATAGGTGAGCGCGAGCTCGGCGCCGGCGTCGGCGCAGGCCTTGGCGATGCCCCAGGCGATCGAGCGATTATTGGCGACGCCCAGAATGAGCCCCTTTTTTCCCTTAAGCAGTCCGGCGAAAAGGGCGGCGGGCGCAGCTTGCTGTGTCATGCGTGTCCATTTCCTGGGCGAGAAATCCGCTTTCGCGGTTGCGCGCCCTTTAGCGTGGTTTTGGCGCAAAGGAAACCCTCGCGCCGAAGCTCCGTGGCGCAGGAA
This sequence comes from Alphaproteobacteria bacterium, assembly GCA_016869435.1. Classification (GTDB taxonomy): domain Bacteria; phylum Pseudomonadota; class Alphaproteobacteria; order Rhizobiales; family Beijerinckiaceae; genus Methylocystis. The sequence goes on from VGEB01000092.1 coordinate 6,561, forward strand.
AAAGCGCGCGCAAATCGCCGCAAGCATAGCCAATCGCGAGGGTTTGCCCTATCATTTGCCAGGCGACAAGACCGAGCGGAGCACCAGGCCGCATGGGCAGAACGGCCGATATCACAGCGGGTCTGGGCGGAGCGACCCCCGCCCTGAGACGCTATGCGCGCGCGCTCTGCGCCGGGGCGGGTCAGGCGATCGCCGACGATCTCGTCCAAAGCGCGCTGCAGTCGGTGGGCGCGCGCATCCGCGCGCGCGAGTTGCGTCCGGCCGATCTCGCCGAGGCGCGAATCGAAGCCTATGCGACGCTTGTCGCGCTCGCCGAGAAAAAGCTCGCCAATGCGCCGGGACCGGCGTCGCGACATCCGCCGATTGTCCATGGGCTTGCCGGGCTTCGATTTGACGAGCGCGCCGTGCTGCTGCTCGTCTCGCTCGAGGGCTTTGGCTATGACGCCGCGTCGCGGATCGTCGGCGCGACGCGAGAGGTTGCGCTGGCGCGACTGATGCGCGCCCGCGCCGCGCTCGGCGCGGAAGGGTCTCGGCCGGTGGCGCCGCTCGAAGGCGCCCGTCGCGCCGCCTCGCATCTGCGCGTGGTGAAGTAGCGGCGATGACGCCCTCGACCCTTGTCGAAGAAGCCGACCTGCACGCGCTTGTCGATGGCGAACTCGACCCCGAGCGGCGGCGCAAGGTCGAGGACCATTTGTTGCAGCATCCGGAGGACGCCGCGCTCGTGGAGGGGTGGCGGCGCCAGAACGCCGCGCTGCGCGCCGCCTTTGAGCCGGTTGCGCTGGAGCCGCCGCCGCTGTCGCTTCGAGAGGCGGCGGCGCGTCCGCCTGCGCCGCCTGCCGGTCAGGGGCCGGTCGAGACCGGCGCCATCCATTGGGGGCGTCCGGGCGCGGCGCCGCATCCCGCGCGCAAGCTCGACGACATTCGCGCCGCCCGCCGCCGACAGGCGCTCGCCTCGACGCTGCTGACCCTCGTCGCCGGCGCGGCCGTCGCGGTCGCGGCGCTGCTTTTCCTGGCGAGCCGGCCGCCGGCGCAGGACCCGACGACGCGCGCAATTCCTGCCACGAGCTATGCCGCAAGGGCAGGGCTGACCTACGTCACCTATGCCCTCGACGCGCGGCCTGTCGAGATCGACGCCGCCAGGCGCGGCGAGCTTCTCGCGTGGCTTCAGGAGCGGGTTGGTTTTTCGCGCGCGCCGGATTTGACGGGCGCCGGGTTACGCCTTCTTGGCGGACGCGTCGCGCCGGGCGTCGCGGCGCCGGCGGCGTTTCTCGTTTACGAGCGCGACGACGGCGCGCGCGTCGGTCTTTATTTCGAGCGCGCCGACGCCGTCGCTGCGCCCTCCGGCCAGCGCGGGCAGGGGGTCTCCGTCATCGAATGGCGCGCCGGCGGCTTCGCCTTCGCATTCGTCGGGGCCTTGCCGCCGGACGTCATGCAGGCGGCGGCGGAAGCGGCCGCCGCCGCGGTCGTCGCGGCGCCTTCCGAGGCGAGATAGACGCCGGCGTCAGGACATTTTGGCGCGCGGATCATAAGGGTGCGCGTCCCGCCACTCCCGCATCCGCGCGTCGAGGTCGCTGGACGATGTTTCCGGCAGCATAATCTTCAACGATACGTAAAGGTCGCCGGCGATCTTGCCGTCCGCCGCCGGCAGGCCCTTGCCGCGCAGCCTTAGAACCCGTCCGCTGTTTGAGTGCGGCGGGATCGTCAGCTCCACCTTGCCATCGAGCGTCGGCGTCGGAATCCTTCCCCCGAGCGTGGCCTCATAGACCGTCACCGGCAGCTCGAGCCGCAAGTCCCGGCCTTCCAGCTTGAAGTAAGGATGAGCCGCGACTTTTACGGTGACGATGGCGTCGCCAGGTTCGCCGCCCATCGCGCCCGGCTGGCCCTGGCCGCGCAGCCGGATCTGCCGCCCGTCTTCGATTCCGGAAGGAATTTTGACTTCCAGCGTGCGCCCGCTGGGGAGAATCACTCGCGCCGAGCCGCCGTGCGCGACCGTTTCGAGCGGCACGGTGGCGGTGGCGACAACGTCATCGCCACGCGTGGGCTGCGGTCCGCCGCGTCGCCGCCCGCCGCCGCCGAAGAGATCGGCGAAAAGGTCGGAGGGGTCGAAACTCCCACGACCGCCCGGCGCTTCATTGCCAAAGTGAAATTCGAAATGCTGGTCGCCGCCGCCCGGCGCGCCCCCGCCCGTGCGCCAACCGCGGGTGTAGCCTCCCGGCCCTCCGCCTGCGCCGAAGCCTTCGAAGCCGGTGAACCGCGGCTTGCCGTCCGGACCGATCTCGCCCTTGTCGAACTGCGCCTTTTTCGTCTCGTCCCCGACGATTTCATACGCGGAATTGATTTCGGCGAAGCGCTCCTTGGCCTTTTCGTCGCCCTTATTGCGATCGGGATGGAATTTCTTGGCGAGCTGGCGATAGGCCTTCTTGATTTCGGCGGGGCTCGCCGATTTCGCCACGCCGAGAACGTCGTAAGGGTCGCGCATAATTTTCCAGTCAGCCCATGTTAGCGCCTGCCCGCTGCGGCGCAGGCGCGTATGTCCGACGTATTATTTGGGAGAAGCTCATCCGCAACGCAAGCGGCGAAGGTCGCGCCGCGCTGAAGGCTGGGGCTAATGTGACCGCGAAGCAAAAAAAGCCGCAAATCGCTCGCGCGCTTCGGGCGACGTCAGCGCTTCAGCGAAAAGCGCCGCTTCCGCGTCAATGCGCGCCAGAAGCTCTTTCGGGTCGCCGCGCATCAGCCGCCGCGCCGCGCGAAGCGCCTTTGCCGGCTTCGTCGCCAGTCGACTCGCTGAGTCCGTCGCGAGATCAAGGACCGTCTCCGGGGGCGCGAGTTCATTGACCAGACCGAGCCGCAGCGCCTCCGCTCCATCGAAGCCTTCGCCGAGCAGCAGATATTGCGAAGCCTTGGCCATGCCGAAGCGCTTGGGCGCCAGCAGACTCGCGCCGCCTTCCGGCGGCAGCGCGAGATCGATGAACGGCATTTTAAAGCGCGCGTCGGGGCTTGCGTAGACGAGGTCGCAGTGAAAGAGCAGGGTGGTTCCGATGCCGATGGCGTCGCCGGTTACGGCGGCGATGAGCGGCTTGTCGAAGGCCGCCGCAGCCCGAATGAACGTCAGCGCCGGAAAGGTTTCGGCGCTCGCGGCAAAGTCCCGAAAGTCGGCGAGATCATTGCCGGCGCTGAAATTTCCGCCTGCGCCGGCGAAGACGACAGCCCCAACGGAGTCGTCGACCGCGACCGCTTCGAGGGTCGCGATTAATGCGCGATACATTTCGCGGTCGAGGGCGTTCTTCTTTTCAGGCCGGTTCATCAGCAGCCGCAAAACCCCGTTATGCCTTGAAATAGCGATATTTTCGGACATAGGGGACTCCGAATTGGACTAGCCAAGGTCATAGCGGCGGCCGGCCCGCTCGGCGAGGCGACTCGTCCGCTCTCGAGGGATTGCGTGTATGCCCCGGGATGATCCATGACTTGCAGATGCCCCACAAGCGGATAGATTCGACGCTATGAAGTTTCTCGATGGCTGGGCGCGCCTTTTCTGTCCGATGTTCGCAGCAACAGGGACATGTCGGTCATGAACCTAAGGGAGGCCGCCAAGCGATTTTTTGAGGGCTCGCCCGACCGCGGCCAAAGCTTCGTCTACGCCGCCGAGCAGCGCCTCGCCATTCGCATGGCGCAAGCCGCGCCTCGGTGGGTTGCCCCCGCACACCTGTCGCTTCTTGGCGCGGTCGGGGCAGCTTTCGCGGCCGCAGCGCTGGTCGGCTGCGGCAGGTGGCCGGATTTGGTGTGGCTGGTGCCGCCCGCAATGATGATCAATTGGTATGGATTGACCACGGATCTTCCGCTTGCGCGGCTGCGCGGCGTCGAACATCCGGGCGCCGGAATGGCGCATCACGTCGCCGAGCTCTTTTCGCAAATCGCCCTCATCATCGCCTACGGCTTCTCGCCGTTCCTGACGTTACGGGCTGCTGCAACGGTGCTCGTCTGCTATCTGCTGTTCTCGTCCTACGGCTACATCCGCGCCGCCACCCGCCATGTTCAGCAAATGGCGTATATCGGTCTTGGCGTGACGGAGTTTCGCATTCTCCTTGCGCTCTGGCCTTTCGCCGCGATGGCGCTCGGCGTTCCTCAAAGCCTGCATGATCGGTTGCCGGCGATCGACGTCGCCGTCATCGGGCTGGCGCTGGTGGCGGTTCTCGGTCTTCTCGTCAAGCTGTTGAAGGACGGACGCAGGATCGCGGCCGCTTCCGCGACGCCGAACCGAGACGAATAAGATTAAGGAGATCGCCGCTGCGTCCGCGGGCGGGAGCGCGGAACTTTATCGAAGCGAACGCATTTTCCCTCCATGCGCGCGGCCGTCATCATAGCGCTTGTTGCAATGCCGCAGGGAGCCGTTGGGGCGAGCGCGGGCTCCTCCGCCTTTTCGGGCAGTGAAGCGAGCGTCGCCGAGTCCGACGCGCGCTCGGCCTGGGCCCTGAGAGTCGAAGCGGCGAGACAGCGCTATGACGCCTTCGCCGCACGCGCCCAATCGGAGTTTCGCACCCGACGACCCGCGGCTATTGGGGCCTCTGATTCATTGGCGCCATTCTCCTTCGTCCTTGACGATCCGACGCTTCGATACAATGACCTAGTCGTGACGCGCGACGGCGTTTTCGCGTTTCGCGGCGCCGAGGCGGTCCGGCACAGCGAGGCCGATTTCGAGCGTCTGCCCGAGGCGCGCGTTCGCGCGCTGTCGCTGAGGACATTCGGCGAAGATAATTGAAAATCGCCGATCCTCCCAGTTGGATTAACCATCAGCATATATTTGGTGAAATTTTAGGATGATTCAGAAATCGGTGGTATTTTCGCCGTATCGCCGGCATATTGCACACGCTTGTACAATTATAGTATCGCGTCCGCAGGCGCGGCGATCAAATGTCCGTGCCGAAAGACGCATATTGGAGCGACTTTGACAATCGTCATTCCCTTGCCGCTACGGCTCTTCCTTGCATTCGGTCTCGGCCTGATGACGGCGGGCTGCGCGATCTTTCCCGCGGCAGGTCCGTCTCGGAAGGATATTGTGGAGAATGTGACGCCGAGCCTGACGAGCGGCGAGCCGAGTTTCGCGCTTGTCGAGATCGACGAAAATTCTCTCAATGCGCTCGCCCGCCGCGCGCCGCCCACATTGCGCGGCTATTTCGGCGATTACAGGCCGGCCGCCAGCCAGCCGATCGGCGTCGGCGACTCGGTCCAGATAACGGTTTGGGAAGCCGCCTCGGGAGGGTTGTTTTCGGCGCCCGTCGCCGATCGGATGAGTCCCGGCTCCCGATCGGCCGCCATCCCCGATCAGGTTGTGGGACGGGACGGTTCGGTGACGGTCCCCTACGCCGGCCGCATCCAGGTCGCTGGACGCAGCCAGCAAGAGGTCGAGTCGGCGATCATAGAGCGGCTTCGCGGCAAGGCGATCGAGCCGCAGGCCGTCGTCAATGTCACGCGCAACATCACCAACACCGTTACGGTGACCGGCGAAGTGACCAATGGTTCGCGTGTTCCCCTCAGTCTGCGCGGCGACCGCGTCATGGACGTCATCGCGGCGGCCGGCGGCTATCGCTCGCCCGTTCACGAAACCTTCGTCACCCTGACGCGCGGCGACCGCACCGCGCGAGCGCCTATTCAAGCGCTGCTCGCCAATCCTCGCGAAGACATCTATCTTAGAGACTGTTTGAGAATGGTTGAAGGCTGGGCTTCGGCGTGATTCAAGCTGGGGATGTGGACCCGAGCGAATCGTGGCCGGATGGCCGACATCGAGAAGAAGACCAAACGTTATCCGACGGATTTGA
>VGEB01000093.1 GCA_016869435.1 Alphaproteobacteria bacterium
TCAAATCCGTCGGATAACGTTTGGTCTTCTTCTCGATGTCGGCCATCCGGCCACGATTCGCTCGGGTCCACATCCCCAGCTTGAATCACGCCGAAGCCCAGCCTTCAACCATTCTCAAACAGTCTCTCAGAACTTCGTGGACAAAGTCTGGAACATCAATAATTTTGAGATTGAAGCGGGACAAGAAGCTCGGAACAAGGCCAACATCCAAGAATATTTCGATTATGCCCGGATGATCGTGAGAGATCACGTGAACGCGGGAAGCGAGCTAAACGCTATTTTGGCGCAAAACGGATTCAGCGCGCCGGACGCGCTCGACAATGAGCACAAGAGTCTTCTGCAATAATTGTCCACAGTGACCGGCGCGCGATTCGAAGAGCAATTCCGCATGCAACAAATCAATGGCCACGAGAAGACGGTCCGCCTTTTCCAAAACTATGCAAAAAGCGGCCGAAACGAAGCGCTGAAAACTTGGGCGCAGAATGCGCTTCCGACGCTTGAGACATCTGCGCGACGCCAAGGCGCTTCCGCGTCCCGTGCTGCGCAGCACGCGCGCAGAGCAATAATTTCGGGATAGGCGCACGAATACCCAGGTCCGCGGCAAAATCGCAGGACCCGCGCGCGATAGCACGCGGGTCCTCGTCGTTGTTCGAAAGTTGACCTTCGCCGTTCGGACGTGGTCACTTTCGGCATGACCAGATACATCGCATTGTTGCGGGCGGTGAATGTCGGAGGAACCGGCAAGCTCTCGATGGCCGACTTGAAGTCGATGTGTCTCGACGCCGGCTTCGATCATGTCGAGACATATATTGCGAGCGGAAACGTCGTCTTTGACGCCAATGACACTCCGGCAAGAGTGAAATCCGCGCTTGAGGCGAAGATGCTCGCCTATGCCGGAAAGCCTGTAGGGGTTATCGTCCGCACGGCCGGCGAGATGAAAGCCGTTTTGGAAGGCAACCCCTTCCAAAAGCATCCGCCAAATTTCACCGTCGCGATTTTTCTCGATGGAAGGCCGCCGTCAGATGCGTTGGATCACGCTGTGGGCAAATCAGACGAGGAAATGCGTTTGGGCGTGCGGGAAATTTATGTCTGCTATGGCGCCGGCATGGGCCGTTCAAAATTGAGAATTCCTGCAGCAAAGCAAGGCGCCGCACGAAATATGAATACGGTCGCGCGACTCGTAAGCATGGCTCTCGAAGTTTGAGCGCCGTTGAAATCCTTCCGCCTCATCGATGGACGAAGCCGCCGATCTCGATCCCGACCGCGCAACGCTCGGCCCCAGGACGCCCACTAGATGAAAGTCGATTTCCGGCCGGCGCCTTCTCAGGCGGCGGCGCTCTCTGCGGAGTTGTCCGATCCTGCCGTTCGAACTTGCGTCGGAACAGCTTCGATGGTCACGAGTTCTGGCTCGCCCGACACGACGACCCTCATGGCGCAGGCCTTTGAGACAAGGCCCGCATAATAGGCTTGAATGGCGCGCGCATCGATCGCGCCCTCTTCCGATTCGCCTTCGAGCAGACGAGGCACGTTCGCTGCAACGCGGGCATTGACGCCCTTCGCTTCGATCTTGAACGCGAGCCCGTCATCTTCGCCCGTCGAACTGACGGAGATCACGCCGCCGCGCGGTATCGCCGCATCGGCGAGAAGGCACAGATTGAGCAGCAGCTTGACCTTGTTCTTGGACATCAGCGCGCGTGGAATGCTCCACAAGAGCTGAGTGCGTTCGTCAGCGATCAGCTGACGCGTCACCAGCTCGGCGTCGCCCGTGTCGATCGACGCGCCCTTGGAGCCGGCGGCCCCAAAGGCGAGCCGGCAAAACTGCAGTCGCGCCGAGGCCTCATTCGCGCTCGACTTGATCAGCGCCAGCGCATGGCCGCGCATTTCTGCGTCCCTCTCTTCTTCGAGGACTTCAAGGCCATTGACGATCGCGCCGACGGGCGAGATGACGTCGTGGCAAACCCTCGACGACAGGAGCGCGGCTAAATCGAGCGGATCGAGCGAAAAATTGGTCATGGCGCCATCCAGAACGGGCGAACGTGGCAATGTCTAAGGGAAGCTCGGTTCGATCTTCCGATAGAATGCGCGACGACTGACGCGACGCGCGAATCACCGCATTCAAGCTGATCGAAACTAGCGGGCGCGGCGCGGAATGCAAATGACGCGCGCCTAAATCTTAAACCGAGCGCAGGGGAATCGAGCGATGACGGCGGACCAATCTTCTCATTCGGCGGCGCCCTCCGACGAGACCGATCGCCTTGCCCGATTGTTCGCAAATCTTGCGGTCGCGGCGGGCGCGCTGGCGATGGAGACATTCGCCAACGCGAACATCGAGTCGCGCCTCAAGAACGACAGGTCGCCGGTGACGGAGGCGGACGAGCGCGTCGAGGCTTATTTGCTCCGCGAGTTGGAAAAATCGTTGCCTGGCGTGCCTTTTTTGGCCGAGGAGAGCGCTGCGTCCGGAGGGACGCTCGGCGCCGACGACGCTTTTCTCTTGATCGATCCGATCGACGGCACCCGTGAGTTTCTCGCCCGCAGCGCGGATTTCACCATCAATGTGGCGTTCGCTGAAAAGTGCGCGCCGCGCGCGGGCGCCGTCTATGCGCCGGCTCAGGGGCGCGTCTGGTTTGCCGGCGCGCGCGGCTTTGAGGCGGAAGCGATCCCGGGCCGAACCTTGCCGGCGCCGCAGGACTGGCGGTTGCTCCGAGCGCGGCCCCGGCCCCAAGACGGATTGGTTGCGCTGATTTCAAAATCTCACCTCGACGAAGAAACGAAGACATTTCTTGCGCGACAGCCGATCGCACGGAGTCTGCCGATTGGCTCCTCGCTCAAATTCTGCCTGCTCGCCAGAGGCGACGCGGACGTCTATCCACGCTTCGGCCCGACGATGGAATGGGACACGGCCGCAGGCGACGCGGTGCTGCGCGCCGCCGGCGGCGCGACGCTCGATCCGCAAGGCGCGCCGCTGCGCTACGGCAAGAAGGAGGCCGGCTATCGCAACGGCCCGTTCGTCGCCTGGGCGGACGCAGCCGCGCGCTAACCGGCCGCAACGCTTCCTTAACCGCGACGCGCGAATTTGAGGGGAGCGACGCTGAGCGTCGTCTTTGCGACGCAACTGCGCCGCGCGTCGGCCATGGTTCGCGCCCACGCATGTCCCAACAGTTTGGTTCCGGAGTTTCGTCGCCATGAGCAAGTCTTCGTTCAAAGCCGCCTCGCGTCGCGACCTCATTCGCCTCGCCGCCGCATCGGCCTGCGCATGGGCGGCGCCTCAGTCTTTCGCGCGCGCCGCTCAGCGCCCCGAAACCTATTCGAGCGGCGAGATCGTCGAGAACGGCCATCGCTTTTTCGGCTCGATCTCGCGTGGGCTCGCCGAAGGCGTCGAGCGCGCTTCGCGCCAGTGGGGCAGCCCTAACGCTTACATCCTCGGGCAGGAGGCGAGCGGGGCGTTCGTCGGCGGGCTCCGCTACGGCGAAGGCACGATGTATACGCGCAACGCCGGCGAGCAGCGCGTCTTTTGGCAAGGGCCTTCGATCGGCCTGGACGCCGGCGGCGACGGCGATCGGACGATGATGCTCGTCTATAACCTTCCGTCGGTCGACGCCATCTACCGGCGGTTTTCCGGCGCCAATGGCTCGGCCTATCTCGTCGGCGGATTCGGCTTCACCGCGCTCAACAGCGACGAGGTCGTCGTCATGCCCGTGCGCTCCGGACTCGGCGCGCGGCTGGGCCTCAATCTCGGCTATCTGAAATTCACGCCGGAATCGACCTGGAACCCGTTCTGAGTCGATCTTTGGACGGCTCCGGCGGCTCTCTCGCGACGAAGCCGCAAATGCCGCAGGCTTCATCGTCGTGCTGCCTGCGCCAGCGGCAGTCCTGACGAATGCTGCAGTCATATGCGGCGCTCGGCCTGACCGGGGCGCATGCCTCCGCAAGCAATTGCGCGATTCGGCCCAGGAGATCGCATCCCTCGCCGCTCCAATGCGCGCAGTCGCTTTCGACGCAAGCCGGCGCAAATCTTATGCGCGCGGCCGGCCCGCCCTGCATCGGCGCCGCCGCGAGAAGGCCTTCATCGGCGACAAGCGTCGTCGCGAAGGCTCCGCCGCTTTCACGCGCGCCGCCGGCGGCAAGCGCCGGAACGATGGGACAACGCAAGGCGCTCATCGAGCAGGACCCGGGAATGGCGGCGCGACGCGCTTGCCGTCGCCGCCGAAAAAAAGGCCGGCAGTTAAAGTCATACGGTTCCTCTCCGATTTGTCCGCAAGCGGCCTGCGCCGCGCGATTTGTGCGCGTTCTGCCGCGCTCTCGCGGAGGAGTCGTCATCCAAACAGAGGAAGCCGCGGCCGCGTCTGGCGGCGGCCAATGACGCGAATCGCCCGGAGCGCTTTGCTTTCGGCGGCGTTACGTGGCAAAATCGAGCGCCGTCCGCGTTGGGACGGATCAAGGATTGCTCCGTCTTGATCGAACAAGCGATGTATTTTGCGCTCGGCTTTCTCGTCGCCGGGCTTTTCGCCTTGATGTTCCTCCCCGCTTTCTGGCGGCGCGCGCTTCGTCTGTCGATGCGGCGGCTGCAGATGCTGGCGCCCATGTCGATGGAGGAAGTCTTCGCCGAGCGCGATCTGCTTCGCGCCGAATTCGCCATCCGCGAGCGGCGACACGAACAGGCGATGGAGGCGACCCAGACGTCGCGCGCGCACGATCTTGCGACAATTGGCCGTCAGGTCGCTCGAATCGCCGATCTCGAAACGCAGCTCACGGGCGCTGAGGCCGACAATCGCGACGTGAACGCGCGCCTCGGCGAGGCGGAAAAAGTCTTGACGATGCGCACCGAGCTTCTGAGCGCGACGGAGCGGGCGCTGCAGGACATGACCGACCGCGCTGAAGCCCGGGTCGCGCAGATGCGACTGATTCGATCGGAGACCGCGCAGCTTAACGATGAGGCGGGGGCGCAGCTGGAAGGCCTTGTCGCCGCCTATGAGGCGCGCGTCGCGGCGCTGCATCAGCACAATGCCGATTTGCAGGGCGTGTTGGAGGCGTTGCGCGAGGAACATGCGCGCGCCGGGCTGCCGGACGCGCGCGCCATGGAACTCGAACATCAGCTCACGCATCTTGCCGGGGAGCTCGCGGCGACCCGTACGCTCGGCGAGACGCTTTCCTCCGAGCTCGACGAGGCGCGGAGCAAGCTCAAGGCCGCCGAGGAGCGCCAGAACAGCGAAGCCGAGCAATTGGAAGGCGCTCTGCGCGCCTCGCGCGCCGAAGCGCATGACGCCGCCGACAAGCTTGAATTGGCGCGCGCCGACAACGCCATGCTGCAAGGCGCGGTGGAGGCGTTACGCGCCGAGCGGGCCAATCTGCGGCGCGCCGTCAATGGAGCCAAGGGACTGTCCGTCGTTCCCGTGGCGGCGAGCGACGCCGAAATCGCCTCCCTGCGGGAAGCGCTTCTCGAGTTCGGCGACCGCGTGGTCGGTCAGGACCTCCAGGCGCCTGCGAAGCGCGCTTGAGGCGCCGTCCCTTTTTCTCCTTAGGGCTATCGCCCAAAGCCAAAACCCGCATCGCGCGCTGTTGACCAGCGGCGCGCGCTTTGGAACAAGTGGCGCGTTCGTCCTTCTGACGCGAGGCCGCTCGTGCTCTTCGTCGCCCTTTGCCTGGATAAGCCCGATCACGTCGACCTGCGCATGTCGACGCGCGCCGCGCATCTCGCCTTCCTCGAAAGGCACGCCGCGCGCGTGAAGCTCGGCGGCCCCTTTCTCGACGGCGAGACGCCTGTCGGCTCCATGCTCGTTCTCGACTGCGAAAACGAGGCGGCGGCGCGGGCGCTGGTTAGCGAAGACCCTTACGCCGTCGCCGGCCTCTTCGCCTCGGTGGAACTAAAACCCTGGAAACGCGTGGTGGGGGCGCAGCTCTGATGGCGCATTGGCTGCTAAAGAGCGAGCCGTCGAGCTGGTCCTGGGATCAACAAGTCGCGGCTGGCGCCAAAGGCACCTTCTGGAACGGCGTGCGCAATCACTCGGCCAAACTCAATCTGATGGCGATGAAGAAGGGCGAACGCGGCTTCTTCTATCATTCGAATGAGGACAAGGCGATCGTCGGGATCGTCGAGATCGTCAAGACCTATTATCCCGATCACACCGACGAGACCGGCAAATTCGGCATGGTCGACGTGAAGGCGGTTAAGGCCCTGAAAAAGCCGGTGACGCTCGCGCAAATCAAATCCGAGCCGCGCCTAAAGGACATGGTCCTCGTCAACAACTCGCGTCTTTCGGTACAGCCGGTGAGCGATGATGAATGGCGCGTGGCGCTGGAGATGGCCGGCGAGAAGGCGTAAGCGCTTTGCCTTCTGTTGCAGATATGGCACATCGATTTATGAAACGGCGCGAAGGCGCCGTTTCGGCATAAGTTCAGATTGCGAAATGGCTTTCGCCTTGCTCAGCTACGCTCAGCCTCTTTGAGTCGTTTGCAGCCGCAAGGACAATATCGTGACTCGCAAAGTCTTCTTCGCCGGCGTCGCTATGACGCTGGCGCTCGTAACCGGATCGGCGCTCGCCGCGGACCTGCCCTCTTACAAGGCGCCGCCGGCCTATATTCCGCCGCCGCCGATGTGGACCGGTTTCCATGTGGGCTTGAATGCGGGCGGCTCTTGGGCGGCAAGCACGGCGACCAGCTTCGCGTCGGCGCCGTTTTTCATCAATGGCGCCGATAACGTCCCGTGGGCGGCGGCGATGGCGATCGCCGGCACGGGCAGCCTCTCAACCAATGGCGCCGCTTTCATCGGCGGCGGACAGCTCGGCTATGATTGGCAATTCAACGCGAACTTCCTTGCCGGAATCGAGGCCGACATTCAGGGCCTCGCCGGCGCCAACAACAACGCCGCGTCAGTGATGCTTTCGCCGACGCCATTGTCGGCGGCGGGGCTCAATCTTCTGACGAGCGTGGCGAGCGGTAAATCGCTTGATTTTCTCGGCACGGTGCGCGGTCGGCTTGGATATCTCATTACGCCGACATTGCTCGCCTATGCGACCGGCGGCCTCGCCTATGGCCAGGCGACGGCGACCACGAATTTCTACCAGCACGTGCCCAATGACACGCCGGGCTTCTTGCTGCTCGGCGCCAGTCAGGGCCGATATGCGCAAACGCGCGTCGGCTGGACCGCCGGCGGCGGGTTGGAATGGTTGTTCTGGCCGCAGTGGAGCGCCAAGCTCGAATATCTCTTCTATGACCTCGGCGCCGCCTCCTATCCGGTCGCGGTCGCGGCCGATTGGCAGCTCACAAACCTCCTGGTCGCCAATGCGACGCAAGCGCGCGCCCGCTTCGACGGGCACGTCGTTCGCGCTGGCGTGAATTATCATTTCAACTGGGGCGTCGCGCCCATCGTCGCGAAATTCTGAAATTCAAACTGCTGGCCCGCTCCAAGAAAGAGCGCCCGGCCGGGTCGGTCGAGCGCAGTACAAGGAGGGAGAGCGGATCTCCGTGCGGAATGAACCCGCGGGGGTCGCAAATTGTTCCAGCCGCCCCGCGTCGCCCCGCCGCCTTGACGAAACCGCGCCGCTCATGCCTTTTGGCCGCGATTTTCGACCGCGCCGGCGCGCCATTGCGCCACGGAGACACAAGCCCATGAATATCCACGAATATCAGGCCAAGGCCGTTCTCCGCGAGTTCGGCGCTCCCGTCGCTGAGGGCGTCGCCGTGCTGCGCGCCGAGGACGCCCGCGCGGCGGCCGGAAAACTCCCTGGCCCGGTCTATGTGGTGAAGGCGCAGATTCACGCCGGGGGGCGCGGCAAGGGCAAGTTCAAGGAGGCGCATGCGGGCGACAAGGGCGGCGTGCGCATCGCGAAATCCATCGACGAGGCCGAAGCCTTCTCAAAGCAGATGCTGGGCGCGACGCTCGTCACGCTGCAGACCGGCGACGCCGGCAAGCAGGTCAATCGTCTCTACATCGAGGACGGCGCCGACATCGACAAGGAATTCTATTTGTCGATGCTGATCGACCGCTCGACCTCGCGCATCGCCTATGTGGTCTCGACCGAAGGCGGCATGGACATCGAGAAAGTTGCGCATGATACGCCCGAGAAGATCGTGACCTTCTCGGTCGATCCGGCGACGGGCCTGATGCCGCATCACGGCCGCCGGGTCGCCGCCGCGCTCGGCCTCACCGGCGATCTCGCCAAACAGACGGGCGACCTCACCGAAAAGCTCTACGCCGCCTTTGTGGCCAAGGACATGGAGCTGCTCGAAATCAATCCGCTGATCGTCACCAAGGACGGCAGACTGCGCTGCCTCGACGCCAAGGTCAGCTTCGAGAACAACGCCCTCTATCGCCACCCCGACATGGTCGAGCTGCGCGACAAGAGCGAAGAGGACGAGAAGGAAATCGAGGCGTCGAAATACGACCTCGCCTATATCTCGCTCCCCGGCAACATCGGCTGCATGGTCAATGGCGCCGGCCTCGCCATGGCGACGATGGACATCATCAAGCTCTACGGCGAGTTCCCGGCGAACTTCCTCGACGTCGGCGGCGGCGCGACGACCGAGAAGGTGACCGCCGCGTTCAAGATCATCACCGCCGATCCCAATGTGAAGGGCATTCTCGTCAATATCTTCGGCGGCATCATGCGCTGCGACACCATCGCAGAGGGCGTGATCGCGGCGGTTAAGGAGGTCGGCCTCAAAGTGCCGCTGGTGGTGCGGCTGGAAGGCACCAACGTCGATCTCGGCAAAAAGATCATCAACGAATCGGGCCTCAACGTCATCCCCGCCGACGACCTCGACGACGCGGCGCAGAAAATCGTCGCCGCGATCCGCGCTGTCGCGGCGTAATTTCGACGTCCCGACGGGGATAGCCCGTCCGGCATGATTTAAGCTAAAAGGAGTAAAGCGAATCGCGAGGCTGTAGAGCGCAGCGAAAAAGTGAATGCCGGTTTTTCGGGCAAAGCGCGCTCTAAGCTTTTCGAACCGATCACGTTATCTGCGTTTGGGCGATTCCGCCTGAACGCAGCGTGATCCAGGGCGAAGCATGGGTTCAGCCGGTCCGCGGGACGAAGATTTCTGGGTGTTCGGCTACGGGTCGCTGATGTGGCAGCCGGGCTTCGACTTCGTCGACAGCGCGCTTGCCTGGGTGCATGGCTATCACCGCGCGCTGTGCATTTTCTCGCATGTCCATCGCGGCACGCCGGAGCGGCCCGGCCTCGTGCTCGGATTGGATCGCGGCGGCTCCTGCCAGGGCGTCGCCTTCAAGGTCGCGTCACGCGACCGCGCCAAAACGATTCGCTATCTGCGCGAACGCGAACTCGTCACCTCGGTCTATCTGGAAAAAACGCTCGGCGTGCAATTTGTTGACGGGGGCTCGGTCAACGCCCTCGCCTATGTCGTCGACCGCACGCATTGCCAATATGCTGGGCGATTGCCGCAGG
Organism: Alphaproteobacteria bacterium; assembly: GCA_016869435.1. Classification (GTDB taxonomy): domain Bacteria; phylum Pseudomonadota; class Alphaproteobacteria; order Rhizobiales; family Beijerinckiaceae; genus Methylocystis. Next base: position 9,402 of record VGEB01000093.1, read on the forward strand.
ACGAGATGATTCGCCTGATCGCCGAAGGCGTCGGACTGAACGGCGACAATCCCGCCTATGTCCGCAACACCTACGAACATCTGCTGCGGCTCGACATCCATGACGCCGAGCTCGCCGAGATCGTCCGCAGGCTCGATCATGATTCGTGCAGAGCCGGTCCCGCGACGGGCGGCGCCGGCGACGAGCCGACGCCGCTTTGACGCGACGCTTCACGCACAGCCGCGCTCATACGCGCGCGACGCAACGCTACGCCACCGACAGGGTCCGCCGGATCAGTTGAGCAGCGACGCCGAAAGATCGCGCAGCGTCGCGGCGTCGGCGCAAAAATGCACATGCCATTCAGCGACGCCGAGCTCCCGCGCAATTCTGCGCAGCGCGTAGCGGTCACCCGGCACGCGCTCCTGAGCCAGAAAGACGCACACCGGACGATTGGTCGCGCCCTCGCGGGCGACGCCGATGACGGCGCCATTGGTCACGTCGGCGATGAAGGGCTCTTCGCCCGACTGAAACACCGAGCACACATAGCGGCGGCCCGAAGCGCCGCGCCAGGAGAAGAACCGGCTGCGCAGCGAATCGGTCTCGGCGAGCGATTGAAGCGCCTCGCCGCGCGTCGCGGCGTTGCTGAACGTGCGGGGAGAAACGCTGAAAGTCGGGAAGCGAGGCTGATACATGACACGGTCCGCCACATGCGAAGTCAAACACGGAACATGACTAGAACGAAACGGGCACATAGTCAAGGAAGCGCGCGCCCGTCCGTATCTTTTGGGTTCCTGGCAAAAGACGGGACGGGCGCGCGGCGCGCCGCTACTCGCCAACGGCGCAAGACGGTTTCCCGTCTCGCGCCTTTTATGCATGACGCCGTTCTTGAAGGATGTGCGCCAACGCGCATGACGAACGCTTTACCCTCTAAAGAGGTGGGCGCCGCCCGAAGGTTTCGCAAGCTGCGTCCCGGCGCCGCAGCTTTGCGAAGGCGCTAACCGTTCGCGCCGCCGCCCGCCGTGCGCAGCCAGGCGGCGCCGCAGGCCTTGGCGAGTTCGCGCACGCGCAGAATATAGCTCTGCCGTTCGGTCACCGAGATCACCCCGCGCGCGTCGAGAAGATTGAAGGCGTGGCTCGCCTTGATGCATTGGTCATAGGCGGGCAGCGCCATCAGATGCATCTCGTCGCCCGAGCCGGCGCCGAAATGCAGGAGCCGCTCGCATTCCGATTCGGCGTCCTTGAAATCCTCGAACAGCTTGCCCGTGTCGGCGGCCTCGAAATTATGCCGCGAATATTCCTGCTCGGCCTGCAGGAAGACGTCGGCGTAAGTGACTTTCTCGTCGCCGTCGCGGCCGTTGAAATTCAGCTCCATGATGCTGTCGACGCCCTGCAGATAGCAGGCGAGACGCTCCAGCCCATAGGTGAGTTCGCCGGAGACCGGCGCGCATTCGAAGCCCGCGACCTGCTGGAAGTAGGTGAATTGCGAGACTTCCATGCCGTCGCACCAGCATTCCCACCCTAACCCCCAGGCGCCGAGCGTCGGGCTTTCCCAATCGTCCTCGACGAAGCGGATGTCGTGAAGCTTCGGGTCAACGCCAATCGCAGAAAGCGAATCGAGATAGAGTTCCTGCAGATCGGGGGGCGATGGTTTGAGGATAACCTGGAACTGATAATAGTGCTGCAGGCGGTTGGGATTCTCGCCATAGCGCCCGTCCTTGGGGCGCCGGCAGGGCTGGGCATAGGCGGCCCGCCACGGTCTTGGGCCAAGCGCGCGCAAAGTCGTGGCGGGGTGAAAGGTGCCAGCGCCCATCTCCATGTCATAGGGCTGCAGAATGACGCAGCCCTGCGCCGCCCAGAAGTTTTGCAGGGTGAGAATCAGCCCCTGGAAGGAGCGAATGGGGGAGAGGTGGGGAAGATCGGGGAGCATGGGGATCCTGCGAGAATTGCGCGCAAGCTATTGGCGGGGCCAATGCAGGTCAACGGCATGCTTCGCCAACGGCGGTCGGGTGAATATCCGCGATGCGCCAATTGCGGATTCATCGCAGCAAATTTGACCTGTTCGAACTTCGTTCGTGGGGACGAGAAGATAGGACGGCATCTTATGACGAGCAGCTTTCCTGTCTTCGTTTCGAAACCTATCGTGGTACAATGTTAGAGCTGAAACCTCGAAACGGGTGAATAGATGGACGTTCTAATCGATAACTCACTATTCGCCGGATTGATGCGAGAGTATTCACCAGAGCTGGCAACTCACAAGGCGTTTCTTGAACGATATCCCGAACATAGACGTATCGACAAGGTATCGACCGCACAATTTTTAAATGCACTTGTTCTATTTAAGCGAATGAAGCTTGAGGTAGAGAAAAAAGATGCCATAAATATTGACGATCAAAACAACCAAGAGCGAACTTTAGAATGGGCTGAGAAATTGAAAGCATTGCTGCCATCTGACGTTGGGGATACACTTGAATTCTTTGATGAAACGCCCGATGAGGAAGCTGTAGCGATATCTCGAGCAATCGAACTTTACGCGCGGAAAGTGCCTGGGCGCGAAGACCTATTCGTTGAGGGGCATATTCCGAACGTTTACATGTCTCGAGAATATATATACAGGGCTCGCGTTCGTTCTGCAGATGGGGCCGCTCAGCTTGACGATCGAGAACTCGGACATGCGATGTTTTTGCACCGGGGCCTGCGGTTGCAGGCGTCCGCTCACCGTTACAGAATGATATATCAGCCTTACTGGTATCGGGCGAACCTACTGGCGAAGGCGTCACCCCTGCTTTGCGAACCTAGATTCAATGACGGTCAATACATCGTCCAACTCCCAAGTCGGCGCGCGCTGGCCGAAAAGCAGACAGAGTACCAGAAGAAGCTGGACGAGGCATATTATTCCCT
>VGEB01000094.1 GCA_016869435.1 Alphaproteobacteria bacterium
CAACGCGCCGACGAGCTGCCCGTCTGGATGCACAGATACAACTGGCATCGCCCCCATGGCGGGATAAAATACCAAACGCCAATCAGTCGCCTCGGCCTCACCGAGCACAACCTGTTGAGGCTCCACAACTAGAGCGCGTTCCGACGAGCGGAGCGAATTCCTTCACGACTTGCTCATAGACCATCCGCTTGAACGGCACGATCAGCTCGGGAAGCGCCGAGAGTTCCTCCCAGCGCCAGGCGTCGAATTCCGGCTTATGCGCCCCGCCGGCCGGCGCGTGTATGTCGATCTCGCTTTCGTCGCCAGTGAAACGCAGCGCGAACCACCGCTGGGTCTGCCCGACATATTTGCCGCTCCAGCGGTTGTTGGAGCCTCTGGGAAGGTCGTAGCAGAGCCAGTCCGGCGCTTCGGCGAGCAGGGCCACGCTTGAGACGTTGGTCTCTTCGTAGAGTTCGCGCAGCGCCGCTTCATAGGGCGTTTCGCCCTCGTCAATGCCGCCTTGCGGCATCTGCCAGAGATAGGGCGGGCGGGTGCGGTCATGTGCGCCCTTGGCGCGCCGCCGGCCGATGAAGGCGAGGCCTTGCGCATTGAGCAGGAGAACGCCGACGCAAGGCCGATATAGGCCGCGTCCGCTCATCGCCTTGTCTCGCGCCAGGCGCCGCATTGGCGCGCCCTGTCGGCTGCGTCGGTCATCCGCTTCTCCGGGGAACTCGCCCGTAACGATCCTGCCGATCTTTGGGTCAATCCGTCGAGCCGTCAAACGCCGGGCGTCAGCGCCCCGTCCGCCTCCATCAATTCAAGCAGCATGCCTTCCCGCAACCCACGGTCGGCGATCCGCGTCCGTTGCGCCGGGAAAAGCGTGCGAATCGCTTCGAAGATGGCGCAGCCCGCGAGGACGAGATCGGCCCGTTGCGGTCCGATGCAGCCGTTGGCGACGCGCTCTTCGAAGTCCATGGCCCGCAGCCGCATGATCGCGTTGGTCGCGTCATCGTCGCTCATCCACAGGCCGTCGACGCGCCAGCGGTCATAACGCTCGAGTCCGAGATGAACGCCGGCCAGGGTGGTGACGGTTCCCGAAGTGCCGAGAAGATGGAAGCGCGAGCAGCGCCGCTCCGAGGCCACGCGCGCCGCGAAGGGCGCGAGACTTTCTCGCGCCTGCTGCGCCATCGCGGCGAATGTATCGGCTGAGACGCTGCGGCCGCCGAAATGCTCCGCGAGCGTCACGACGCCCAGTTCGAGCGAGGTCCAGGCGCGAAAGGCGTAGGCGCCGTTTTCGCCGCGGCGTTCGCGCGTCAGCCAAACGAGTTCGGTGGATCCGCCGCCGATGTCGAAGAGCAACACGCTCTCGGCGGCCGGATCGGCAAGCGAACCGCAGCCGCGGGCGGCAAAGCGGGCCTCGGTTTCGCGATCGATGATCTCGAGGCGCAGGCCGGTGCGTTCGCGCACGCGTTCGACGAATTCGTCGCCGTTCGACGCGCTGCGGCACGCCTGAGTGGCGACCAGCCTCGCGCGGGTGACGCCGCGCGCGTCCATTTTTTCGCGGCAGATTTCGAGCGCCGCGATGGTGCGCTCGATGGCGTCCTCGCTGATCTTGCCGGCCTTGCCGAGTCCCTCTCCCAGCCGCACAATGCGCGAAAAGGCGTCAATGATGCGCAGGCAGTCGTTATTGCGCCGGCGGGGCCGCCGCTCGGGGCGGGCGACGAGGAGCCGGCAATTGTTGGTGCCAAGGTCGAGCGCCGCGTAGGTCTGACGCGGGCGCAAAGCTTCCGGGGCGACGCCGATCGGCAGCTCGTCCGCCGCCTGCGCCGAAGTCTTAGACGGTAGACCGGTTTCCCTCACTCGATCCATGTGCGCGCAGCCGCTCCGTCTCGCCTCGCGCCGTCTCCCGCCCCTCCGCATCGCCGAAAGCGAAGCGACGATTGTCGAAACGCCTCGAAGCTGGCGTGAATTCCCTTCATGCAGGATCGTGTCGCCGCCCGCAAGGGTTCTGCAACGCAAAGAAAGACATAGGCGGCGCGCGCCGCCAGTTGATCGCGTTCCGCTGGGACTGTTGACACCGTCAGCGGCGCTCTCTAAGTCACCAGCCGTTCGCGCAAGCGCCGCGCCGCGTCGTTGGGGGATAGTTCAACGGTAGAACAGCGGACTCTGACTCCGTTAATCTTGGTTCGAATCCAGGTCCCCCAGCCATAAAACTATTATTTTATTTCAAATATTTGCTGCGGCGAGTTTAACGCTGGCTCGCATAGGCCCATGCATCGCTGGTCGTGCTGCTGAGCGGCGCCTGCGCAGCCGCGGATCATTACGCGTCCTGAGCCCTGCCTCGCCATTCCCTGCGGTCGCGATCTTCAGAAGGCCCCTTAACGGCAATGGTCGCCCGCCGTTGCGAGCGACCATGCATTTCCGGTGTGATAGCGCGAATAGGAGCGAGAGACCTCGCTTTCGACCTCAGTATGACGCGACGACCGGGGGCGGGGGAGGCGGCGGCGCGACCGTGGTGACGATGACGCCGGCAACCTTGACCGGCAGCGTGACGATGGCGACCACAGGGGCGAACGGGTCTGGCGCGAGGACGGCCTGCGGGGGCGGGGGCGGCGGAACCTCCGCCAGGTCGGCGGCGAAAGCCGAGGATGCAAGGGACGTCATGGCGACGCCCAGCGCAAGAATGGTCATTTTCCGGGACACGATTGCCTCCTTGGTCACAACCCCAAGCCGGGCTGCACCAATGCTAACGTTTAGCTTGCATAATCGTTCCGCTCCGAACCCGCAGCGTCCCGCCGTTTCTCAGCAATTCTCGGCCAGACGGCCGAGGAAACCGCGGCCGTCGCCAAGCGTCTTGGAATTAATCTTAACGAACGCTCGGCGGTCCGGCGAGGCGCTAATGCGCGACCGACGAGCACGAACCGAATTTCGAATCTTGTTTTCAGCCGACCACCCCATTTAAGGAGCGGGCGCCGAACGGCAATTGCGCTTAGGTCGGCGGCGCGGCGGCGTTCGGAAGGGTCGACGGCAATGGATCACGACGCGCTTCTGGCTGCTCTCCTAGCGGGAGCCATCACGCTCTTGGCGTTTCTTTTTTGGCCGGGAGTCGCCGATCAGCTGCCGGACATCGCGCGTGCGGGGATCATCTATCTTCTGGTGCTCCTTGCCGGCGCCTGGATTTTCGAATCCTGGCGTCGCAGGCGCCGTAAGTGATGAGAAGAGGTCACACGCCGTTCCTTTTTACTTGGCGCCTCCGATTTCCGCTTGACAGCGAGTCGCTAAAGCTCTTTTAACGGTCCGCCATTTAGATCGCGCTCTTCTCAGGCGAACCGGTTCATGCGCTTCCTCAAAAAACTCCCTGGCCTCGCGGCGCCGCTTGTCGGAGTCACGGTCGCGCTCGCCCTGTGCGTCGTCGTCTTCGGTTTGTCCTTGACCGGGATTGATCTCACCATCGATTAATTTGCGCATGGCGCTTGCTTGCCGCCGGCGGCGGACGAAGCTCAAATCCATCCATCAAGACATCATCGCTCTGACGCCATGAACCGGTAACCAACGCCGGGCTCCGTCACAATAATTTTGGGCGTCGCGGCGTTGTCCTCGATCTTCGCCCTCAACTGGCCGACAAAAACACGCAGATATTGGCTGTCGTTCTGATGCGCCGGGCCCCACACGGCTTTCAGGATTTCACGGTGCGTCAGCGGCCGGCCCGCATGTCGCGCGAGAAAGGCGAGAAGATCGAATTCCTTGGGCGTCAGTTTCGCCGGCGCGCCGTTTCTCGTCACGAGTCGCTTCGGCACATTCACCACGAGTCCGTCGGCGACGACGCATTCGGCTTCCAAAGCCGCATTCTGCGAATGACGCAAGGCGGTGCGCATGCGCGCCAGCAACTCTCCCATCGCGAATGGCTTCTCGACATAGTCGTCGGCGCCGAGATCGAGCGCCGCGATCTTTTCCGACTCACGGTCGCGCGCCGAGAGGACGATCACCGGCGTCCGCGTCAGGATTCTCAGCTTTCGCAGCACTTCCTTGCCGTCCATGTCGGGAAGGCCAAGATCGAGGATGATGAGATCGGGGGAATGATCGGACACGGCAGCGAGCGCCTCGCGGCCCGTCGCCGCTTCGCGCACCTCATAGCCGCTCGCCGTCAGCGAAGGCCGCAAGACGCGCTGTATTTGAGGTTCGTCGTCGACGACGAGAACGCTCGCGCCGCTCATGCCGCCACGCCCTGCTTCAATTCGCTTGCGGCTGGAAAGCGCAATACGATTCTCGTCCCTCGGCGGCGGACGGCGGGGCTTTGCGCGACGATGGTTCCGCCCATGGCCGTGACCAGTCCGCGGCAGATCGAGAGCCCGAGGCCGGTGCCGGCCTTGCGGCCGTCGACGCGGCCGCTGCGATAGAATTTCTCGAAAATGCGCTCGAGGTCCGCCGCTTTCACGCCCGGTCCCTCATCGGTCACGGTGATGACGACATCGCCCCCTTCGCGCCGGGCGTGGATGATCGCGCCCGCGGGCCCGCCATATTTATGCGCATTGTCGATCAGGTTGAAGAGAACCTGACCGAGAAGATTGGCGTCGCCTCGAATAGGCGGAAGGTCAGGCGCGACGCTGATCGAGGTGTCCTTGCCGGAGAAAGTCTTCTTCGACCGTTCGAGGACCGTGCGGATCACATCGGCGACGTCGACGAGATCGCTGCGCGGCGAAAGCGCGCCTGACTCGATACGCGACATATCGAGCATGTTGGCGATGAAGCGCGACAGACGCCCGGCCTCTTCTTCGATCGACAGGAGAAGGTCTTTGCGATCCTCTAGCGAAAGCTTCTCGCCGAGCTCGCGCAGGCTCGTCACCGCGCCGGTGATCGAGGTCAGCGGCGTGCGCAGATCATGCGACAAAGCGGACAAAAGAATTGTCCGCAGTTTTTCATTTTCTTCCAAGGCCGCCGCCTTGACCGATTCGCCGACGAGCATCGATCGATCAATCGCGATCGCCGTCTGTTCGATGAGCGAGGAGATTGTGCTTTCCGTCGCGGCGGAGAGCGGCTCCTTGGGCGACTTGGGCTCGATGCCGCAAACGGCGACGACCCCGCGCGCCGTCGCAAGCGGTCGGAATTGGAAGCGCACGTTGGGCAGCGTATCCGTTCGCCAACCCGCAGGCTCGGATTTTTCCAGCGCCCATCGCGCGGCGGCGAGTTCGCCGGCGTCCATTTCATCGACCGGCGGCCAGGCGGTCGCAACTCTCAGTCCGACGTCTCCCGGCATCAGCAGCACGACGCAGGACGCTTCGCCGGCCTTCTGAATTTGAAGCGCAGAAACCCAAAGAATGTCGTCGAGCGTCGTTATCGTCGATAGCGTGCGAGAAAATTCGAACAGCGACTGCACGGCTTGAGAACGCTGACGCATGTTTTGCGCATAGTCGCGCATTTTGCTTGCGAGCATTCCAGTTATGACCGCGACGACCAAGGCGACGAGGAGCGAAAGAAATTCCTGCGGCTCTGAGATCGTGAGCTGATAGCGCGGATCGAAAAAGAAGAAGTCGCAGGCAAGAAAGGAGAGAACCGCTGCGACGATCGCTGACCACATCCCGAAGCGCGCGGCGCAAAGCACGACGGGAAGCAGGAAGATCATTGACGGATTGGCAAGACCGAGCCAGCGGTCGAGCGCATAGCCGATGAAAACCGTAATCACGACCGCCAGGACCGCGCCGCCGACCCCAAGCCATGCCTGCGACAAGGTCGGCAATTTGAGACGACGCCTGGTTTCAAGCGCGCCATCTTCTTGGACGACGACATGAACGGCGATATCCGTCGATTGCCGGAGAATTTCGTCCGTCAGCGAACGCCGCCACAACTGGGAGAAAGGCCGGGCTGGCGAGCGGCCGAGAACGATCTGCGTAATATTCTCGCGTCGCGCAAAACGCAGCACTTCGTCTACGAGATCATCGCCCGAGACGCGCGCGACTTCAGCGCCAAGCCGCTCTGCGAGCCGCAACGCCTTGTCGACGTTTCTCACGACCTCCGCAGATTGCTCTTCCTGGCCCGCGCGTTCGACATAGAGCGCGATCCAGGTGGCGTTAAGCGCAGTGGCGAGGCGGGCGCCGGCGCGAACCACCGCCTCGGATTTGACGTCACGGCCGACGCATACCAGCAAACGTTCCGCGGTCGCCCAGGGTCCCTCGATCGCCCCCTGGCGAAGGAAGTCGACCATTTGATCGTCGACGCGTTCGGCTGTCCGTCGTAACGCGAGTTCACGCAAGGCTGTGAGATTGCGAGGCGTGAAGAAATTCTGCGTCGCCCGTCTCGCGGTCTCGGGAACATAGACCTTGCCCTCCTTCAGTCGCTGGAGCAGCTCGTCAGGCGTGATGTCGACAAGAATGACGTCGGCGGCGTTCTGCAGCACCAGATCCGGCACGGTCTCGCGCACGGCGACGCCGGTGACGCGCGATACGACATCGGCGAGGCTTTCGAGATGCTGGACATTCAGCGTCGTCCAGACGTCGATGCCGACGTTGAGGAGCTCTTCGACGTCCTGCCAGCGTTTGGGATGACGGCTATCGGGGGCGTTGGTGTGCGCGAGTTCGTCGACCAGAATGAGCTGAGGCTTTCGCGCCAGCGCCGCGTCGATATCGAATTCCTCGATTACCCGGCCGCGATAATCGCTTTTGCGACGCGTGAGCGTCTCAAGACCCGTCAGGAGCGCCTGAGTTTCGACGCGCCCATGGGTCTCGGCCACGCCGATGACGACATCAACGCCCTCGGCCTTCGCGGTTTGCGCGCGCGCCAGCATCGCATAGGTCTTGCCGACGCCGGGCGCGGCGCCAAGAAACACGCAGAGCTTCCCTTTGCTCTCCTTGTCGCTCAAGGCGAGGAGCGCGTCGGGGTCAGGTCGGCGGTCGAAATCTCCGTCGTCGCGTGCCAAAGACGTCCACCTTCTGGGGCTTCAGTCTCAATTTAGCCGATCCAGAGCCATGTTGAGCAAGAGCACATTTACACGCGGCTCGCCGATGACGCCAAGAACCCGACCTTCGGCGTTCGCCTCGACAAGGGCGCGCACCTGCGCTTCGCTGAGGCTGCGCGCCTTGGCGACGGCGGGCGCCTGCGCCAGCGCGAATTGGGGCGAAATATGCGGATCGAGGCCGGAGGCGGAAGTCGTCACCGCGTCAGCCGCGACGACATCGATCCGGCCGGCGGCGAATTCCGCCTCGATCGCGGCGTTTACACGATCGACGAGTTTCTTCGAGGTCGGTCCGAGATTGGAGCCCATCGAGTTCGATGCGTTGTAGGGCGCGTCAGTTGTCTTGGACGGGTCGGCCGGATCAGGACCGGTCGTCGCCGAGGGCCGGCCGTGGAAATAGCGGTCGGTCGCAAAGTTCTGCCCGATCAGCGTCGAGCCGACGACCGCGCCATCGCGCTCGATGATGTTGCCATTCGCCTGCGTCGGCATGACGAACTGGGCGACGCCGGTGATCGCGAGCGGATAGGCCAATCCGGTGAGCGCCGTGAAAAGAACGATCATGACGATCGCCGGACGAAGTTGTGAGAGCATTGGAGGGTTCCTCAAGCGAGATGAATGGCCGAGACGGCGAGATCGATGATCTTGATGCCGATGAAAGGCGCGATCAGGCCGCCGAGCCCGTAGATCAGCAGGTTTCGCCGCAGCAACGCGGCGGCGCCGACGGGGCGGTAGGGAACGCCCCTCAGCGCGAGCGGGATCAGGGCGATGATGATGAGCGCGTTGAAGATCACCGCCGAGAGAATCGCCGATTGCGGCGAGGCGAGCTTCATGACGTTGAGCGCTTCGAGCTCGGGATAGGCGACGACGAACAGCGCCGGAATGATCGCGAAATATTTCGCGACGTCATTGGCGATCGAGAAGGTCGTCAGCGAGCCGCGCGTCATCAGCAGCTGTTTGCCGATCGCGACGATCTCGATGAGCTTCGTCGGATCGCTGTCGAGGTCGACCATATTGCCGGCCTCACGCGCCGCCTGCGTGCCGGTCTGCATGGCGACGCCGACGTCGGCTTGAGCGAGCGCGGGCGCATCATTGGTGCCGTCGCCGCACATGGCGATCAGCCGGCCGCCCTGCTGCTCCCTGCGAATGTAGGAGAGTTTGTCCTCGGGCTTGGCCTGCGCGATGAAATCATCGACTCCCGCTTCGCCGGCGATCGCCGCGGCGGTGATCGGATTGTCGCCCGTGACCATCACCGTCTTGATCCCCATGGCGCGCAACGCGGCGAAGCGCGATTTTATGTCAGGTTTGATGATGTCTTTGAGGTGAATGACGCCCAGCAGCCTGCCGTTTTCCGACACGGCCAAAGGCGTGCCTCCGGCGCGCGAGATGCGCTCGACCGCGCGTTCGAAATCAACAGGAACCGACCTTACGTTCGCCGCAACCGCGTCGACGGCGCCCTTGCGCAGAGTCCGGCCCGGAAGATCGACGCCGGAAATGCGGGTGTGCGCGGAAAATGGAACGATCTTCGCGTCCGCGCCAAGGTTAGGCGTCGAGAACCCAAGAACATTCTTGGCCAAAGCGACGATCGACCTTCCTTCCGGCGTTTCGTCCGCGAGTGACGCAAGCAGAGCGGCTTCGACAAAGGCGCGCTCCGAAACGCCGTCGATGGGGACGAACTCGTCGGCCATGCGATCGCCGAAGGTGATCGTGCCGGTCTTGTCGAGAAGGAGCGTGTCGACGTCGCCTGCGGCTTCGACCGCGCGGCCGGATGTCGCGATGACATTGAAGCGGATCAGCCGATCCATGCCGGCGATGCCGATCGCCGACAGGAGGCCGCCGATGGTCGTCGGGATCAGACAGATGAGCAGCGCGATCAACACGGTGATCGAAAGCGTCGCGCCGGAGTAGATCGCAAGCGGCCAAAGCGTCACGCAGACGATGAGGAAAATGATCGTCAGCCCCGACAACAGAATCGACAGCGCAATCTCATTTGGCGTTTTCTGGCGCTGCGCGCCCTCGACGAGCGCGATCATCCGATCGATGAAAGTCGAACCCGGCGCCGCGGTGATCTTGACCGTGATCCAGTCGGAGAGAACCGTCGTGCCGCCGGTGACGGCCGAACGGTCGCCGCCCGCCTCGCGAATCACCGGCGCCGACTCGCCGGTGATGGCCGACTCGTTGACCGAAGCGACGCCTTCGATCACCTCGCCGTCGCCGGGGATGAGATCGCCCGCTTCGACCAGAACGACGTCGCCGAGCCTGAGATCGAGCGCCGACACGCCTTCATAGACGTCCTTCATTCTGCTCCTGTTTTGCGGGTCAACCAGCCGTTTTGCGTGCGTATCGCTGCGCGTCCGGCGTAAGGCGTCGGCCTGCGCCTTTCCGCGCCCCTCCGCCACCGCTTCGGCGAAATTGGCGAAGAGCACGGTGAACCAGAGCCAGGCGGCGATCTGGCCCGAGAAAGAGGCGACCCCGTTTTGCGCGAGGAGATCGCGCACAAAGAAGGCCGTGACGACTGCCGATACGATTTCCGTGACGAAAATCACCGGATTGCGCGCGAGGCGCCGCGGATCGAGCTTCTTGAAGGCGTCGATGGCGGCGCGCCTGATGATCCCGGCGTCGAACAAGCCGGGAGCGGCGACCTTATGCGACATGGACATGCTCCTTAGAAGGTTTTTCCAGCCAGCAGCGCGAAATGCTCGACGATGGGGCCGAGCGCGATGGCCGGAAAATATTGCAGCAGATAGAGGATGACGATCACGCCGATCAGCAGGCCGATGAAGAGCGGCCCATGCGTCGGGAAGGTGCCGACAGAGGCGGCGACTTTCTTTTTTGCGGCGAACGAGCCGGCGATCGCCAATACGGGGATGACGAAGGCGAAGCGTCCGAGCAGCATCGCGGCGCCGAGCGTGGTGTTGTACCAGAGCGTATTGCCCGTCAGCCCCGCGAAGGCCGATCCGTTATTGTCGGTGGCCGACGCAAATGCGTACAAGATCTCGGAGAGACCGTGCGGGCCGGCGTTGTTCAGACTGGCGAGTCCGGTCTCCAGCATGACCGAAACCGCCGTGAAGCCAAGAACGCTGAGCGGATAAATCAGCACCGCCAGCATCGCGAGCTTCATCTCGCGCGCCTCGATCTTCTTGCCGAGATATTCCGGCGTGCGGCCGACCATGAGGCCAGCCACGAAGACGGCGATGATCGCCAGCACCAGAAACCCGTAGAGACCGGCGCCGACGCCGCCAGGCGCGATGCTGCCCATCAGCATGTTGAACAGCGGAACAAGACCGCCGAGCGGCATGAAGGAGTCATGCATGGCGTTGACCGCGCCGCAGCTTGTGCCCGTGGTCGCCGCGGCGAAAAGCGCGCTCATCGCCGGGCCGAAGCGCACTTCCTTGCCCTCCATATTGCCGGGCGACGGATCCACGCCGATCGCGGTCAACAACGCGTTGCCGCCTGCCTCGGCCCAGTAGGCGACGAGAACGCCCGCAACGAGCACGATCATCATGGTGATGGCGATCGCGCGACCTTGTCGGAAATCCAGGACGGCGCGCCCAAAGGCGAAAGCCGTCGCGAAAGGGATGACCAGCAGCGCCCAAATCTCCAGCATGTTGGAAAGAGCATTGGGGCTCTCGAAGGGATGCGAAGAATTGGCGTTGAAAAAGCCGCCGCCGTTGGTGCCGAGCTCCTTGATCGCCTCCTGGCTGGCCATCGGGCCGATCGCGATCGTCTGTTTGGCGCCTTCGAGCGTCGTCGCGTCGATCGACGCTTGAAGCGTCTGCGGCACGCCGAGCGCGACCAGCGCCAGCGCGACGACGATCGAGATCGGCAGGAGCACGTAAAGGGTCGAGCGCGTGAGATCGACCCAGAAATTGCCGATCGTCGGCGACTCCGCGCGGGATAATCCCCGCACCAAAGCGAAGGCCATCGCAAGGCCGGTCGCTGCGGAGACGAAATTGTGCACGGTGAGGCCGAGCATCTGCGTCAAGTGACTCATCGTCGACTCGCCGCTGTAGTTCTGCCAATTGGTGTTGGTGACGAAGCTCATCGACGTGTTGAAGGCGAGGTCGGCTGGAACGCCGCCAAAGCCCTGGGGGTTGAGCGGCAGATAGGCCTGGAGCCGTTGCAGCGCATAGAGCGAAGCAAATCCGACGACGCTGAAGGCGAGCATCGCCATCGTATAGGAAAGCCAGCTTTGCTCGCGCGCCGGATCGACGCCGGCGAGCCTGTAGAAGGCGCGTTCGACTGGCGAGAGCGCGGGAGAGAGCAGGGTGCGCTCGCCCGCCAAAACTCTGGCGATGTAGCCGCCAAGCGGAATCGCAGCGACGACGACGGCAATGAGGACGATGGCGATCTGCGCCAGCCCAATGGAGGTCATTGGCGAAACGCCCGGCTTTTCGCCGGGCCTCCCTTAGAATTTTTCGGGGTGAAGCAGCGTGTAGACGAGGTAGGCGCCGAGCAGAACGGCGATGATCAGTCCAATGACCGGTTCGGACATGCCGGCTCTCCTAAAAGCGCTCGCAGGCGCGCGCATAGGCGCCGACGAGCGCAAAAAGAAACAGACCGAAGGCGAGGTATATGAGGTCGAGCATTTTTTCTTTCCCCCGCTTATCCGCGGCGTGAACTGCTGCGTGCTCGCCTCTCGCGAACTTCGTGAAAGAGATTGTTCGCGATAAGAACGACCAAGGCCGCGACGCCCAAGCCTATGAGAGATTCAGGCATGATTGCATCTCACTTTAATGTCGCGTTCGCGCTTTGGCGTCCGCCAAAGAGCATCGCGCTAAGGGGAATGTGGTCGCGAATGATGTAAGGGCGCCATTAGGAATTTTGCGGCGCCGCGAAGCGCTGTGGCTACAGACTCGCCATGGGAACGATGCGCGTCGGTAAAAATTCGAAGCCTGCTGCAACAGATGCATGAAAGCGGTGAAACCCGTCATTTACTTGATAGTCGTATCCCACCTTCACCCAATTTGATCGCTCCGGCAGTCTCACCAACGCGACGGGCTCGATCTCTGCTCCGTTCACGATACCATCAAGCCGACGCGCCCCTCGTTCCTTCAACGTTGCGATTGAGTTACTGGTTGTGCGACAAGCTCTTTGTCACGTGTAATGCTTGAGGCGTGAGATGCAGCTCGAAAGCATAAAAATTGAAAAACTCTTTGGGCGTTTCGACTATCAGATACGCCTCGCCCAGGGGATGTCCCGCTTGATGTTGAAAAGCGGAAATCGGCGTTGCTGGCCTGAATGCTATGCGGCTTTCGCGGTTTGAGCAAGATGCTCGTTCGATGGGACGGCGTTCGCCATGCGCTTTGCGAGCGCC
>VGEB01000095.1 GCA_016869435.1 Alphaproteobacteria bacterium
CCCAAACATCAGTCCGACAGGCTGCTAGGGGGACGCATTGATGACGCGATCGGCGGCTACATTGATCGCGGTCCGAAAACCGTCATAATCCGAGAATCATGCGAATCCTTGCGATCGACACCGCTCTGCCAGCCGTCTCCGCCTGCGTGCTGGACCAGGATGCGGCGGCGCCGATCGCCGCCGAATCGATCGAGATGGAGCGCGGCCACGCCGAGGCGCTGCTGCCGCTGATCAAGAGAGTCATGGAAAAGGTCGAGGGCGGCTTCTCCTCGCTCAACCGGGTCGCGGTGACGGTCGGACCTGGCTCGTTCACCGGCATCCGTATCGGCCTGGCCGCCGGCCAGGCGATCGCCCTCGCCTGCAAGGCGGAGATCGTCGGCGTTTCGACCCTCGCCGCGCTTGCGGCCCCGCTCATTCTCGATCCTTTCGACGGCATCGTCGCGGCGGCGATCGACGCGCGGCACGACAAGGTCTACATCGCCGCCTTCGGTCCAGCCGGAGGACCGTTGCTCTCGCCGCGCCGCGCCAGCGCTCATGAAGCGTTACGGGCGCTTGGAGCCGGACCGCTGCTTCTCGTCGGATCAGGCGCGCCGCTCCTGGCCAAGGAGGCGCGCGCTCGAGGCGTCCCGGTCAAAATCGCGAGCGAGCAGGCCGCGCCCGACATCGCCTTCGTCGCCCGGCTGGGACTCGCCGCGCAGCCGGAATCGGCGCCCGCGCGCCCGCTGTATCTCAAAGAGCCTTACGTCGCCGCGCCGGGCGAGGCGCAGGAAGGCTCTGCGATCGAGCGGGGCGCCGGCGCGCCTGTCGCCGCCCCGGCCCCGGCGTGAACGTGCGTCATGACTCTCCTTTCGTCCTTCTTCGCCAAGCCGACCTTCATCATCGAGCCGATCGGCGCTGAGCGCGCCGAAGAGTGCGAACGGCTGCACGGGGCGTCTTTCGCCTTCGGCTGGTCGAAAATCGACTTTGAGAATTATCTGGCCGACGCCCATATCGTCGCCGACGGCGCGGTGGCCGAGAACCGCAGAGGCGAGCTTGGCGGCTTCATCCTGTCCCGGTTGACGCCGCCTGACTCCGAAGTTCTCACCTTCGCCGTCGACCCCGCGCGTCGCGGCGCGGGACTCGGACGGCGCATTCTCGAAAAACATCTGGAGAATCTCGAACGCGGCGGCGCCCGGCTGGTTTTTCTGGAGGTCGCCGACGACAACGAGGCCGCGCTGAAGCTCTATGGCCGCGAGGGCTTCAAGGAGATCGGCAGGCGCGAGAATTACTATCAGCGGGCCAATGGCGAGCGCCGGGCGGCGATCAATCTGCGGCTGGAAATCTGAAATGGCGCCTGACGGCTTCCCGAAGGCGTTTTTTGGGCAGGCTCGAATTTACGTCCGCATTCCAGCGCAAAATGTCGTATAATATTTGTGTCGGCAGCTTCCCCCATCGAGTCGGGGAGGAAGTCCAACGCGATCCGATAAGGGAGACATCCTCACCCTCATCCGTCGCTGTGGCGATTCGGCGAGCAGGAGCCAAAAAGATCACGACGGAAGTTTTAGAGGCGGTCGAGACGCCGCCCGCCCCATTTGAGGGGGAGCCGGCGCCAACGCCCAAAGTTCTGGTCAAGTCTTACGGCTGCCAGATGAATGTCTATGACGCGACGCGCATGGCGGACCTGCTCGGCCGCGAGGGCTACGCCGAGACCAGCAGCGAAGAAGACGCCGATCTCGTCATCCTCAACACCTGCCATATTCGCGAAAAGGCCGCGGAAAAAATCTATTCCGAACTCGGCAAGCTCGCGATCGCCAAACGCGCGCTGAATGCGCGAGGCCGCGACATGAAAATCGTCGTCGCCGGCTGCGTCGCGCAGGCCGAGGGCGAAGAGGTGCTCAAACGCCAGCGTGCGGTCGATCTCGTCGTCGGCCCGCAGAGCTATCACCGCCTGCCGGAACTTCTTCGCGAGGCGAAGAGCGGCGCGCGCGTCGCCGACACCAATTTTGCGGTCGAGGACAAGTTTCGCGCCCTGCCCGCCCCCAGTCGCGCCCAAATCCGCGCCCGCGGCGTTTCGGCCTTCGTGACGGTGCAGGAAGGCTGCGACAAATTCTGTTCGTTCTGCGTCGTGCCTTACACGCGCGGCGCCGAAGCGTCGCGTCCGGTCGCTGAAATCATCGCCGAGACTGAGCGCCTCATGGACGCGGGCGTTTGCGAGATCACGCTGATCGGCCAGAACGTCAACGCCTATCGCGGCCTCGATGCACGGGGGCGCGAAACGACGCTCGCCCTGCTTCTCGAGCGGCTGGCGCAGATCGAAGGGCTGACGCGTCTGCGCTACACGACAAGTCATCCGGTCGACATGGCGCAGGCGTTGATTGACGCGCATGGCGCGATTCCAAAGCTGATGCCCTATGTGCATCTGCCGGTTCAATCCGGATCGGACCACATCTTGAAAGCGATGAACCGCAAGCACGACGCAGACGCCTATCTCTCGATTGCTGAGAGTCTTCGTAAGGCGCGGTCGGACGTTGCGCTGTCGTCCGATTTCATCGTCGGCTTTCCCGGCGAGAGCGACGCCGATTTCGAGGCGACGATGGCGCTGGCGCGCGCCGTGGGGTTCGCGTCGAGCTTCTCGTTCAAATATTCGCCACGGCCCGGCACGCCGGCCGCCGATCGCGAAGATCAGATCGAGGAACATGTGAAAAGCGAACGCCTCGCCGCGCTGCAGGCTTTGCTCGAAGCGCAGCGACAGGCGTTCAACGCCGCAATGGTCGGGCGAGAAATCGACGTGCTCTTTGAAAAGCCCGGCCGGCGCGAGGGGCAAATCGCCGGGAAGAGTCCCTATATGCAGGCTGTCCATGCCGAGGGTTCGATCGAGCATATTGGCCGCGACGTCAAAGTGAAAATCATCGCGGCTGGCTCGAATTCCTTATCAGCGCGGCTCATGAGCGAGGAGGCGAAGGCTTGACGACAATCGACGACCCGCTGCTTTCTGCACGGGGACCAGAGGCGACCGAACCCGATGCGGAAATCACGCTCGCCTTTGAAAACAACCGTCACGCTTCCCTCGTTTTTGGACTTTACGACCAAAATCTCGCCAGGATCGAACGGCGCTTGCGCGTCGCCTCCTTCGCCAACGGCAATCACGTCACCCTCAAAGGCAGAGCCGAGTCCTGCGAACATGCGCGCCGCGTGCTCGAGGCGCTCTATGAACGCGTGGCGCTCGGTCAGACAATCACGCTGGGCGACGTCGACGGCGCCATTGAAGAGACGGCGCGCCAGCGCAGCCTGTTTCCCGATTCAGAGCCGACGCGCGGCGCTTTCGAACAGATCCTGACCCGCAAGCGCGGTTCGGTGCGCGCGCGCAACGCCGCGCAGGATCAATATTTGCGCGCGCTCAAGCGCTACGAACTGGTTTTCGCCGAAGGTCCCGCGGGCACGGGCAAGACTTGGCTCGCGGTCGGCCACGCCGTTCAATTGATGGAGCAAGGCGCGGTCGAACGGCTGATCTTGTCGCGTCCCGCGGTGGAGGCCGGCGAACGTCTCGGCTTTTTGCCCGGCGACATGCGCGACAAGGTCGATCCCTATCTTCGCCCGATCTACGACGCGCTTCATGATTTCATGGATGCGCGGATGGTCGAGCGCGGCATGCAGACCGGCCTCATCGAAGTCGCGCCGCTTGCGTTCATGCGCGGCCGCACGCTGACTCGCAGCTGCATCCTGCTCGACGAGGCGCAAAACGCCAGTTCGATGCAGATGAAGATGTTTCTCACGCGGCTTGGCGAAGGCTCGCGAATGATCGTGACCGGCGATCCCTCGCAAACCGACCTGCCGCCCGGACAAAAATCCGGCCTATCGGAAGCTGTCGGTCTGCTCGCCGATCTCGACGTCGTCGGCCGGGTAAAATTCTCGGAGGGCGACGTCGTGCGTCACGATCTTGTGCGGCAAATCGTCGGCGCCTATGAGCGCGCCGCGCGCGCCAGCAGGCAGCCGCGCGGGGACGTCTGAGCGTGGACATCGACGTCAACGTTGCGGCGCCCGCCTGGCGGCGGGTCGCCGACCTGGAGAATTTGGCGAAGGAATGCATTCATCAGAGTCTCGCAGCGAGCGGCGCCGCGCTTGCGCCCGAATGTGAAATCAGCGTCACATTTTGCGACGATGAGGCGATCCGCGCGCTCAACGCCGATTGGCGCGGCAAAGACCAGCCGACGAATGTCCTGTCTTTTCCGACCCCTGGCGCGATCGAGCGCAAGCCTCTCCTTGGCGACGTCATTGTCGCCTATGAAACAGTGGCCAGAGAGGCGCAGGAGCAGGGCAAGCCTTTGCGCGCCCATGCGGCGCATATGGTGACGCATGGATTTCTGCATCTGATCGGATATGATCACGAGACCGCCGCCGAGGCCGAGCGGATGGAGGCGCTGGAGCGCAATATTGCGACGGCGCTTGGATTTCCCGATCCGTATGCAGAGGATGCAGCCGGACCGGCGGGCGGAGCGAATTGAACTAAACACATGTCGACGCCATACGATAACGCCGACGATCCAATTCCATTAAGACGCGCTGGCGACTCTCCGCGCCTCAGCCTTATCGACAGGCTGCGCGGGCTTTTCGGTTTTGTGCCGGCGTCGGTGCGCGAGGACATCGAAGACCGCCTCGAAGAGGCGCCGGGCGACGTGACTCCACATGAGCGCGCGCTTTTGAAAAACGTGCTCGGCCTGCACGACATGCGCGTTGACGACGCAATGATCCCTCGCGCCGACATCATCGCCATCTCGCTCGACGCCCCATTGCGCGACGCTCTCGAGCTGTTCCGCACCGCCAGTCATTCGCGCCTGCCGGTGTACGCCGATACGCTCGACGATCCGCGCGGGATGATTCACATCCGCGATTTCGTCAATCACATCGCGCGTTGCGCTGATCGGCGCGAGGGCGACGCCTCGGCCGAACCGAAAAAGATCGACTTCGGCACGCCGCTGGCGCAGGCGAATTTGCTTAAGCCGGTGCTCTTCGTGCCGCGCTCGATGCCTGCGCTCGATTTGTTGATCCGCATGCAAGCGACGCGCACGCATCTGGCGCTCGTCATCGATGAATATGGCGGCACCGACGGCCTCGTCACCATCGAGGACATCATGGAGATGATCGTCGGCGACATCGAGGACGAACATGACGTCGTCGACGAGCCGGCCTTTGTCGAGCTCGAGAACGGCGACGTCATCATCGACGGGCGCGCCGATCTCGACGAAGTGACGGCGCGGCTCGGCGTCGATTTCAGACTCGAAGATGCGCCGGCGGAAGTGACCACGCTCGGCGGGCTCGTCGCCTGGCTCGCAGGTCGCGTGCCGATGCGCGGCGAGATCATCGCGACGCCGGTCGAATCTTATGAATTCGAGATCGTCGAAGCCGACCCGAGACGGGTGGGCAAGCTCCGCGTGCGATCCCGGCGCCCGACGTAAGACGGTTCTTAGAGCGCGCTGCGAAAAAGTGGATACCGGTTTTTCGCGCAAAGCGCGCTCTAAGCTTTTGGAATCGATCATGTCATCTGCGTTTGGGCGATTCCGCCTAAATGCAGCGTGATCTAGGCGCGCACAAATTTCTCCACTGAATCGCTCTAAAATCGGCCCGGAGCCGATTCGCAGGTCTTCGAGGTTGAATGGCGCAAATTGCCGAGATCGTCGACGCTGGCGCGCCGGCGCCGACGCTTCCGCAACGCATCGTGCGCGCCCGAGGCTGGACGCGGCGAGCGATCGCCTTTTGCGCCGGCGCGGCGGGCGCTTTCGCCCTCGCGCCATTCGACTTTATTCCGGCGATGTTCGTCCCGCTGACCGTCGCCGTCTGGCTCATCGACGGCGCGGCGCGAAGCGATGCGCAACGTTTCGCGCTCGCGCCGATCGCTTCGGCCGCGTGGGCGGGCTGGTGGCTCGGCTTCGGCTATTTCGTCGCGGGCCTCTGGTGGATGGGCGCCGCGATGCTCGTGGAGGCCGATCAATTCGCCTGGGCCCTGCCGCTCGCAGTCTTCGGGCTTCCAGCGGTTCTCGCGCTATTTCCGGCCGCAGGCTTCGCCGTGGCGCGCCTCTTGTGGTCGCAAGGGAGCTTGCGCGTTTTTGCGCTCGCCGCAGGGCTCGGCGCCGCCGAATGGCTTCGCGGCCATCTGTTCACGGGATTCCCCTGGAATGATTTCGGCATGGCGCTCGCCGGGGCCGGACCGCTGGCGCAAACCGCCTCGCTGGTAGGGATTTACGGACTCGACGTGATCGCGATCGTGATTTTCGCCGCGCCGGCGACTCTCATCGATCGCGCGCCCAACGGCGGCGGCCGCGTTCATGGGATCCTGCTCGCGGCGACAGCTCTCGCACTGTTGATGCTCGCCTATGGGACTTCGAGACTCGCCGCAAACCAAACGGAATATGTCGACGGCGTGAAGCTGCGGCTGATGCAGCCCAATCTTCCACAAGACGCGAAGTTCCGTCCCGAGAACGGCGAGAATATTCTGCGCCGCTATCTTGCCCTCACGGAACGCGGCTCAAACGAGAGCGCTTCGGGACACGCCGAGTTCACCCATCTCGTCTGGCCTGAATCGGCGTTTCCCTACATCATTTCGCAGAAGCCGCAGGCGATCGCGGCGATCGCGCGCGCCCTAAAAGGGGGCGTTCTTTTGACTGGCGCCGCCCGCGCCGAAGGCGGCGGCGACGGACGCCGCGGCAGGATTTTCAATTCGATCGAGGCGCTGCAGGGAGAGACGATCGTCGCCTTCTATGACAAGATCCATCTCGTCCCCTTTGGAGAATATCTGCCGCTCGAGGACCTGCTGCGGCCGCTTGGAATCAACCACCTCGTTCCGGGCATTTGGGACCGCGGCGAGGGTCCGCGCCTTCTCGCCGCGCCCGGTCTGCCGCCGATCGCGCCGCTCGTCTGCTACGAAGCGATCTTCTCGGGCGAGGCGACCGAGCGCGGCGCCGAACGCCCACGGCTGTTCCTGAACGTCACCAACGACGGGTGGTTCGGCCGCACGACCGGGCCCTACCAGCACTTGGCTCAGGCGCGCCTGCGCGCGATCGAAGAAGGCCTGCCGATGATTCGGGTCGCCAATACCGGCGTTTCGGCGATCATCGACGCCTATGGACGCATCCTTCAGTCGCTCCCCCTCGGAGAGGAAGGCGTCATCGACGGGCGTCTGCCCAAGGAAGCGGCGCCGACTATTTTCGCCGCCTATGGCGCGCTGGCGTTTCCGTCGCTGCTCGCCCTGACGATTGGGATCGCCCTAATCGGGGTCGCACGCCCTTAGGACTACAAAAACAAGTTTGGGCGACGGCGCTTAACTCGAATCTTTATTGAAATTCATTGACATGCCTGCGATGTGGCTTGCGCGATTGGCAAGGGTTCGGCTACAACCGAACGGGAGGCGGTAGAGTTGAAGAAGGCGCCAGATCCGATCGATCGCCACGTCGGCAGCCGCGTGCGCATGCAGCGTATTCTCATGAAAATGAGCCAGGAGAAGCTTGGAGACGCGCTGGGAATCACTTTTCAGCAAGTGCAGAAATACGAAAAAGGCGCGAATCGCATAGGCGCAAGTCGCCTGCAACAGATTTCGAAGACTTTGAAAGTCTCGCCCTCCTTTTTCTTTGAAGGCGCGCCGGCCGGCGGGGCGTCTGCGCCATCCGCAGGGTTTGCCGAGGAGTCATCATCGCAATATGTCGTCGATTTTCTGTCGACGGCGGAAGGCCTGCACCTCAACCGCGCCTTCGCCCGCATCCGCGATCCCAAGGTGCGCAAGCGCGTGCTCGATCTGGTGACGACCCTCGCCGAACAGTCGGATCAAGCGCGAGACTAGCGCGCTGCGAAAAAGCGGATGCCGGTTTTTCGCACAAAGCGCGCTCTAAGCTTTTGGAATCGATCACGTCATCTGCGTTTAGGCGATTCTGCCTAATCGCAGCGTGATCTAGGAAATGTCGTTCTCCAAAACGAACGATTGAGGCTTTTCGGCTTGACGCACCGAACGGGCGCTGGCAGATGAACCCGCCTGCTTGAGCCGTTATTCGACTCTTCCTCGAAGCCATCGGAGATGGGAAGTGACCCGGAAGAATTATCTTTTCACGAGCGAATCCGTTTCCGAAGGCCACCCGGACAAGGTATGCGACCGCATCTCAGACGAAATTGTTGACGAGTTTTTCCGTGAGGGCCCCAAGGCGGGCATCGACCCTTACGCCATTCGCGTCGCCGCCGAGACGCTGGCGACGACGAACCGGGTCGTCATCGCCGGCGAAGTGCGCGGGCCGCATATTCCCTTTGATCGGATCATCGAGATCGCGCGCGGCGCCATCCGCGCCATCGGCTATGAGCAGCGCGGATTTCACTGGAACACCGCCAATGTCGAAGTGCTTCTCCACGAGCAGTCGGTCGACATCGCGCAGGGCGTCGACGCCGCCGGCAACAAGGACGAAGGCGCTGGCGACCAGGGCATCATGTTCGGCTTTGCGGTGCGCGAAACGCCGGAACTGATGCCGGCGCCGCTCTATTATTCGCATAAGATTTTGGAAGAGCTCGCGAAGGCGCGCCACAGCGGCAAGGAAAAGGGCCTCGGCCCCGACGCCAAGAGCCAGGTGACCGTTCGCTACGCCGACGGCAAGCCCGTTGAGGCGACGCAAATCGTCCTGTCGCATCAGCATGTCGACGAGAGCCTGTCGCCCGCCGACATTCGCAGCATCTCGGAGCCCTATATCCGCGCCGCGCTTCCCGACGGCTGGATCACCAACGCGACCGTCTGGCACGTCAATCCCACGGGCAAATTTTACATCGGCGGCCCCGACGGCGACGCCGGCCTTACGGGCCGCAAAATCATCGTCGACACCTATGGCGGCGCCGCGCCGCACGGCGGCGGGGCCTTCTCCGGCAAGGATCCGACCAAGGTCGATCGGTCGGCGGCTTACGCCGCGCGCTATCTCGCCAAGAACATCGTCGCGGCCGGACTCGCCGATCGCTGCACGCTGCAGCTGTCCTATGCGATCGGCGTCGCCGAGCCGCTCTCGATCTATGTCGATCTGCACGGCACCGGCCATGTCTGCGAGGAGAAGGTCGAAGAGCTGCTGCCTCAGCTCGTGCGCCTGTCGCCGCGCGGGATTCGCGAGCATCTTCAGCTCAACCGGCCGATCTACGCCCGCACCTCCTCTTACGGCCACTTCGGCCGAACTCCCGACGCGGATGGCGGCTTTTCCTGGGAAAAGACCGATCTCGTCGACCAGCTGAAATCGCATTTCGCGTAAGTTCGGCCGACCGAGAACGGCGGTTCAATCACGCGGCGCGAAAACCTTACATCTGTTGCAAGACGGTCCGGGAGCCGCGCCGCGAGACTTCAAATGGGCGCGGCCGATCGACGCTAATGAGCGAAACATCTCAGCAGCGAAGGCCTCGCATGCGCCTCTATGGACGCTCCAAAGGCAAGGCGCTTCGAAAGCACCAGGCGGAGCTGATCGGCGCGCTTCTGCCGCGCCTGTCGCTGGACCTTTCGCAGCCGGCTCCTTCCTTCTTCGCGCGCGAGACGCATCTCGAAATCGGCTTTGGCGGCGGCGAGCATTTGATCGCTGCGGCGACCGAAAGCCCCCAAATTGAGTTCATCGGCTGCGAGCCCTTCATCAATGGCATAGCGAAGCTCCTCGCCCGTATCGAAGAGCGCGGCCTGACGAATATCCGGCTGCACCAGGGCGACGCCGCTGACGTGCTCGACTGGTTGCCGAATGACAGCCTGTCGCGCGCATATCTTTTCTACCCTGACCCCTGGCCCAAACGACGCCATCGCAAGAGGCGTTTCGTGTCGCCGGAAAATCTGGATCGCCTGGCTCGAACGATGCTTCCCGGCTCGGAGCTGCGCTTCGCCTCCGATATCGACGATTACGCCGCCTGGACCTTGGCGCGGCTGCGCGCCCACCCGGCCTTCGACTGGCGCGCTCGGCGCGCCGAAGATTGGCTGGCGCCCTGGCCAGGGTGGACGCGCACCAAATATGAAGCCAAGGCCATGGCCGAAGGCCGCAATCCGGTCTATCTGACCTTCGGCCGGGCGCCGCGCTAAGCCGCAACGACGCGACGAAGGCGGCGAAATCCCTATTCGTCACAGCAGGAGAAGAACAGATGGTTGAGACGGCGAGAATGGCTGGAGCGCCTGCGACGCCGATCGAAACGACGACGGAACGGTTTCGCGCCGACGTTCTCGACGCATCGATGCGCCAGATCGTACTCGTGGATTTCTGGGCGCCGTGGTGCGGCCCATGCCGCCAACTGGCGCCGGTCATCGAGCGTCTGGCGGCCGCCACCGGCGGCAAAATCGCCCTCGTCAAAATGAACATCGACGCCGACCCGCTGATCGCCGATCAACTCGGCGTCAAATCGATTCCGGCGGTCGTCGCTTTTCAGCGCGGGCGGCCCGTCGACGGTTTCGTCGGCGCACTGCCGGAAAGTCAGATCAAAGGCTTTCTGGAGCGGCTCGTCGGCCCGATCGAGGTTGAAGGCGACGCCCTGGAAGCGGCGCAGGCGATGATTGCGGACGGAGATCTCGCGGGCGCGGAATCGCTACTTGGCGAACTGGCGGGCGGCGAGCCGCCCAACGCCAAGGCCGCCGCGGCCCTGCTCCGTCTCTATGTCGATTCAGCGCGATTTGATGACGCGAGAGCGGTTCTCGACGCGCTTCCCGAACCGGCCCGCCGCGACAGCGACGTCGCAGCGGCCGCGGCGGCGCTCCAGAACGCCGAGCAGGCTCAGGATCTGGGCGAGGTCGACGATCTGAAGAATCGCATCAATTTTGATCCCAATGACCTGCAGGCCTATTTCGACCTCGCGCTCGCGCTTAACGCCAAAGGATTGCGCGAAGAAGCAGCGAATGCGCTGCTTGAAATCGTCCGACGCGACCGTAGTTGGAATGACGATGGCGCACGAAAGCAGCTCATCCAGTTTTTCGAGGCGTGGGATCCAATGGACAAGGCGGCCGTGACCGCGCGGCGGCGGCTGTCCACGTTGCTCTACGCATAGGAGGCGTTCGCCAAGATGAGCCTGAACCGTCCCTATGCGGACGTCGGCGAACTGCCGGGGATTCTGCCGCTTTTTCCGCTTTCGGGGGCCATATTGCTGCCGCGCGGCGAACTGCCGCTCAATGTGTTCGAGCCGCGCTATCTCGCGATGGTCGACGACGCGATCGCCGGCGCCCGCCTGATCGGCATGATCCAGCCGTTGCCGGGCGACGAGACCGCCGCGGAGTCGACGCAGCTCTATGACATCGGCTGCGCCGGACGCCTCACGCGTTTCGCCGAGACCGGAGACGGACGCTATCTCATCACGCTCACAGGTATTGGGCGATTTCGCGTCCTCGACGAGCTCAGGGTCGGAACGCCGTACCGGCAGTGTCGGGTGAGCTATGAAGAATTTTCGGAAGATCTGACGACAGGAGCAGGCGCCGACGCAGTCGACCGCGAAAGCATGGTGTCGATGTTGCGCAACTTCGCCGAATGTTCGAAACTTGAAGTCGACTGGGCGAGCATAGACGCGGCGCCGACGGAGACGCTCGTCAACGCGTTGGCGATGATGTGTCCATTCGGCGCAAATGATAAACAGGCGCTCATCGAAGCGATCGATTTGAAGACGCGCGCGGAAACGCTCGTCGCGCTCGCCAAACTCGATCTCGCGCAACGCAACGGCGACCGGCCGCAATGGCATTGAGGGAACATGACTGCGATGACTGACGAACGCGACTCCGGCGCCGACAAATTCGAATTCCATCCGACGCGGATCGATCCGCGTCTGCTCGAAATCCTCGTCTGCCCGCTCACCAAGACCACGCTCGAATATGACAGCGCGCGACAGGAGTTGATCTCGCGCTCGGCGCGGCTCGCCTATCCGATCCGCGATGGGATTCCGATCATGCTGCCGGAAGAGGCGCGCCCGATCGACTGACTGAATCGGTCCACAATGGACGATGCCGCGCCGTCTCCGCTTCTGGCGCTCCTCGATTTGGACGAGATCGGGCCGGATATTTTCCGCGGCCACAGCCCGCGCTCTTCGGGCCGCCAGGTCTATGGCGGACAGGCCGTGGCGCAGGCCCTCGTCGCCACGACTCGCACCGCGCCCGCAGACCGTCCGGTTCATTCGCTGCACGGCTATTTTGTCCTCGCCGGCGATCCGG
>VGEB01000096.1 GCA_016869435.1 Alphaproteobacteria bacterium
CCCGCCAACTCCAGCGCGTTCGAAAAGTGCGGATCGACCCGGCGAAAAACACGCAACGCGGAATTGCGTCCGCAATCATCTCGCGACGAAAATCAACAATGAGCGTTGGTTGGGTGAATAAGACGGGTTCAATGTCTTCCAGATTCGCGTTCAGCTCCGTCCAGGCGTCCCGGATTAGAACCGCCGCCATCACAGCGGCAATGGCGCGAAGGGCTATCGACGGCCACATGCTGACGCCCTGCGCCCACGCTATTGGCTCGCCCAGTCCATATCCCGTAGCCCGATCTGCGACAAAGCCCCATGCAGCGAATGTGATCGCCGCAAGCAGCATGATCGACGCCAACCCCCACCATGTCGTCTTCAAATAGGAGGACAACAATCCATTCCGATAAAAGGAAAAGAGAATGATCGCCCCGATCGACAAGACGACAGCAAAGCTGGCCGCGCTCTTTTTCGCGAGCGCGGGGTACAGGCCTTTCATTTTCGGATGGATGTCGCCAGCATTCGTTTCCTTCGCGTCGCTCGTCGAAATCTTCTCCGTCGGCAAGGGGATAAATTCGCCGCGTCGATCAATCTCAAAGAGCCGCGCGGACGCGAGGCCTTTTTCGATCGCGGCAAGCGCCTCGCCGGCGTCGTCTTTCGCCGCCACGCGGGCGGCCAAAAAGGCGGCGGTCTGATAGGTCGAACGAAACGGCGGAATATCCTTTTGATACTCTCGGCTTGCCATCGGCCCATAGCTCGAAGCGACAATGAGATTGCGGCTCCATTCGAGTTCGTCTTGCCCCGCGAGCGCGGCGTCATAGTCGGTCGTGAAAAATACAGCCTCGGGAAACAGCGGCTTAAGCGCACGCAGCACAAGCAACTTATCGAAAACGTCGTTGCCCAGTACGCCGATCGCCCTTATTCCGCCCTTGCCGTCACGCTTCAGCGCGTCGTCCTCATCCTTCAGACTCGCGGCAAGCCTGCGCAAATAGTCAAACTGGCCCTGACCGAAGGCGCGCTCCAGCGTTTTCGAACTTTGCTGAGCTTTCGACGACTCTCCCTGCTCCTTGTCGCCATTGTCCTTCTTCGAGGACTTATCGCCGCTCGAATTTGTCGCGGGCAGCATGCCGTCCAAGCCGCGCAGATAGGCGCGCCTGTGAATCCATTCGGGGTGAGGTTCCCCGACGGGAAACCTGGAGAGACAGCTTTTGTATTTGTCGTGCGCCTCGTCGGGGCAACGCAATTCGCGTATGAATGCGTCTACGATCGTACGGCCGTATAGCGTGTCTCGATCCGAGATCAGCGCAACATGGTCGTCGTGGCGGCAATTTCCGCAATCATTCTGAAACGGAAAAACCGGATAACTGCCTGGATATATTCTTCGTCGGCGTAATTCCAACCCGATCGCACGGGCAAGGACGTCATCTTGTGCAATCGTGCGGATTATTCGCTCCGGATGCAGTGGCGCCTTCAAATCTGCGTCGCTGATCGTGGCGCTAAACGAGAAGAACCGGATGTTCTCGGGTTTCGCCTCTTCCTTCGGCTTGAGCCCTGTTTGGGGCGCTTTCTTCTTTTGGTCCCCATCTGGGGCCGAAGCCGGGCTGTCCATTTCCGTCGCGAGATCGCGAAGAACGCCGGATGAATAGGGCCCCAATATCTTCATCTTTGGACACGGAAATGCATTTGCCGGCGCGCACAACGCCTGCCGTAGCGCTTTCACTCTTTCAAGCGGCGCGCGCGTGTCC
Source organism: Alphaproteobacteria bacterium (assembly GCA_016869435.1). GTDB lineage: Bacteria > Pseudomonadota > Alphaproteobacteria > Rhizobiales > Beijerinckiaceae > Methylocystis. Next base: position 1,728 of record VGEB01000096.1, read on the forward strand.
GCCAGCACGTCCTCGTCGATCCATAACAGCAGGACTGGTTGCGGCGACGACGGACGTTCGAACCACTCATAAGGAATGACGGCCGGCAATCCCTTGTCGTGTTTCGCCGGGCGAAAATAGCCAATGTGCAGGGCGTCCTGAGGCTCATAGCCCTCAAGTTGCAGCCCGCTTAATACGGCGTAGCGTAGCCGCCGGCGCGCCTCTGCGTCCTCGAAATAGGATGCGCCGGGCGCCGTTACGCCGATGAGGCGGACGTCTTTAGGCTTCGGCCGCTTTTCTCCGCTTTCGTAGACGAGGGGCGAACGGCAATGGAGCGGAAGCGTCAACGGCTTTTGCTTCGACACCCAGGCGTCGTCGCACTCTTTTCTGCTTCCCGAGTCCGCTTTCTCGACTTCCCGCGCGACTGCATCGAATGGGTCTTGCCATAGACGCGATTCGACGTCCTGCGCCTGGAACTTCTCTTGAATGTGCGTTTCCAGCGGCGGCGGACGGGACACCGTGAGCGGCGCTTGCTGGGTATAAAAAAAGGCCCCCGTCGCGACGAGGGCGACGATAATGGCGCTGTTGGCTCCGATGCCAGGCGCGCTTTTTCTTTCGTCCTCGGCCATACGCAAACTCCACAATCATTCTGGCCGCGCGGCTAATTCTTTCGAAGAATCGGATTCGCAGGACCGTCATGCCCGCGATGGTTTTGACGAAGTTCCCCTCCAGGCGGTCGACCAAATCTAATGCAAGACAAATCCCGAACATTATCCGCAAAACGACTGGCGTCGACGCTGTCTCGAATTCTCCGCGAAAGGCCCGCGCCACGTATCGCCGGATCAGGGCCAACTTCGTCAACCCATCGTAATTGCTACATTATGTTGCAATATCCGAGAATGACAAGGGTATCGCCGCTTTGCGTCCGTGGCGCGGCCAAATCCAATTGACAGGATATCGGCCCCCGTGTACCCCACGCGCCGGAGCGGGGCTGTAGCTCAGATGGGAGAGCGCTGCAATCGCACTGCAGAGGTCGGGGGTTCGAATCCCCCCAGCTCCACCAGCCAATCGATTTATTTACGAATGATCGCAACCGCTCCGCGAAGCGCGGGGTTCCTGAATTGCGCATCGGCGCTCAACGTCTATCCATTGTTTCGGGCGGATTCCGCGCCATATCCGGTGAGAGTCTCCCGGAGCGCGGCGATGTATCGCAAAATTCTTCTGCCGATCGATATCACTGAACCCGCGATGACCGATCGGGCGATCGCCGTCGCACAAGGTTTGGCGAGGGCTTTCGACAGCGAATTGCGGCTCGTCAACGTGCAATCGCTGCTGCCGATCTCCTTTCTCGACTATGTGCCCGAGAATTTTGACCTGCAGGTGCGTCGTGGCCTCGAGAAGGAAATAGCGTCGGTCGCCGCCAAGATCGACTGCGCGCCGGAGCGCGTGTCGACCGTTGTGCTGTTTGGACCCGTCTACCAAAGGGTCTTGGCCGAGGCCGAGGAATGGGGCGCCCATCTCATCGTTCTGTGTTCGCATCGGCCCGGCATGGATCGATTTCTCATCGGCTCTAACGCCACAACGATCGTCAACCACGCACAATGTTCGGTGCTGGTCGTGCGAGGCGAGGCGACGTAAGCCGCTTTAGGGCGGCGCCATCCGCGCGATGATGAACCTAAAATGGCGCTGCGATGACGACGCCTTCACGAAACTCTCATCGCACTCTCACATCCCTCTGCTACCCGACCTGTCGATGCGGCGAACAGTTGATGTCGCGGAGGATGCCATGTCGAAAGAGGCGATGCAGGACGCCGGCGGTTCGGCGGCGGAAAAGGCTGAGAACAACACTGGCAAGATCGTGGGCGGCGCCGTCGCGGCGGCGATCGGCGGCACGATCGGCGCGCTGCTGTTGGGCGGCTATGCGGTGTTGCCGGCGGCGGTCGTCGTCGGTCTGCTCGGCGTCGCGCTGGGCGCGGTTTTCGACTGAGCGTGAGTTCGCGCCGGCGCCCGTAGACAAACGAGCCCGGCTCGAAGCGTGCGAATACGTGTTTCGCGCATGAAAAACTTGAGCGGCTTGGTCTTCATTGAAGGCGAAGCCGCTTTTTTGTCAGGCCTCCGCCAGACATCCGATAACGCTGTCGATAACTCTATTGGAAATTCCCTTGGGAAGGCTCGGCTCCCTCTACTTTCCTAAACGCGGCCGTAGGAATATGAATAATAGTTTGAGGGGATTGCGGCTTGGGCGGAACCGTTTGGCTTCGCTTTCGTTATCCTCGTCAAAAGGCCTAGCGCTCATAGGCCTGGTTTAAACTGGGGAGGATAAGATGAAGAAAATTCTTGGATTCGCCACCGCTGCCGCCGTTCTGTTTGGGGGCGCAGCCTTCGCCGATCCGGTGACCAGTCCCGCCAACGTCCGGTCTGGCCCGAGCCCGAAATGGCCGGTCATCGCGAGCTTGCCGGCCGGGACTGATGTGACGGTGATCGACTGCGGCGCCGGCTGGAAGCGCGATTGGTGCGAGGTTCAGGCCGGCCCCGTGCACGGCTTCGTCGCAGCGGGCGTGCTCGGCACACAAGGAAACAACGTTCTGGTCGCGCCGGTCGTGACCAATAATGACGTCGCCATCTACAAGGGCCCCGGCGTCAACTACAAGATCATCGGCAGCATCCCGGAAAATCAGACTGTCAACATGGGCGCGTGCGTCGCCGGCAACGGCGGAGTCACCTGGTGCAAAGTCACCTACGGCCGCAAAACTGGCTATTCCATACAATCCGAACTGCAGCGCCAGAATTCGCTTTTCCCGATGTAATCTGCGAGCCGCGGCGATGGACGCCTCCATCGCCGCGCCGCTCTTTCGAAGCCCCGATTGACGCCCTAAGATGTTTCGCGGCCGTTCGGCCGCATAGAGGGCGCCGCCATTCGAGCCGAAACCTCCCGAGTCGCTACAGCGCGCGTCTCGCCGCTGACGCGGCGCGCGCTCGCGCCTAATCCGGGCCCCTTCACCTATACGGGAACATGCAGCTATATCGTCGGATCTGGCGATGTGGCGATCATCGATCCCGGACCAGACGACCCGAGTCACATCGAGGCGCTGCTCGCAAGCGTCGGCGGCGAAAAACTGCGTTATGTGCTGGTCACCCACACGCATCGCGATCACTCGCCGGCTGCGCGGGCCTTACGGGCGGCCACGGGCGCCATGATCGCCGGATGCGCGCCCTACGCGCCCAGCAACTCGCCGAGCGTCGGCGGCCCCAATCTCGACGCCGCCCACGATCTAACCTACCAGCCGGATATCGTGCTGAAAGACGGGGACGCGCTTGCGATCGGCGACGTTTCGCTCGTGGCCCTGTCGACCCCGGGACACACGGCGAACCATCTTTGCTTCGCGCTCGCTAACGACGAGGCGCTCTTCACCGGCGACCATGTCATGGCCTGGGCGACGACTGTGATCGCGCCGCCCGATGGATCGATGCGCGATTATATGGCGTCGGTAGAGCAGCTGCGCCGTCGGCGAGACCGCATTTATTGGCCCGGACACGGCGAGCCGATACGCGATCCTCAACGCTATCTGCGCGCGCTTGTTCACCACCGACGCGCGCGCGAGGCTGCGATATTGCAGCGTCTTGAAGCGGGGGACGAGACGATCGCCGAGATCGTCGCGAAAATCTACGAGGGCGTCGACAAACGCCTGCACCCGGCCGCGGCGATGACCGCCCTCGCGCATCTTGAAGATCTGATCGCGCGCGGTCTTGTCGCCTGCACGGGACAGCCGGTCCTGCAGGCGCGCTTCTGGCGCCGAGGAGGTTAGGGCGCGCTCGAGGTCGGCAAAAGTATCACAACGTCGTTTTTGTGTGCGCGTCCCAGTCGCTTGCGGGCTTCTTCATCCAGAATGTCGGCGTCGACCTTCTGGCCCTTGATGAGCGCCAGACGGTTTTCCCAAAGCATGCGTTGAAGCTTCAGAATATTGCGCTCCAGACGCAACTGCTCAAGTTTCTGTTCATATTCCTCGCCAGTCTTGAGCCCGCGCTGGCCATTGACGCCATGCCAGACGAAATAGGCCGCGGTGACGCCCGCCACCGCGTAGAGGCAAAGCGGAAGCACGAGCGCGCGAATGAAAACTCTGAGGCGATGCATAATTGCGACTCTAGCGCGCACGCGTTTACGCGCCGTTAAGGCTGAGTCGACTCGGCGCCTGAAGCCGAAACGCGGACTCCGGCCCGCGTGATCCGTTCGATTTCGCCGCGCACGAGCCGCTCCACGAGCGACGGCAGATTCTCGTTGAGCCACTGCTCCACCATCGGCCGCAGCATTTCTTGGGCGCATCGATCCAAAATATCGGTTTCGCTGAACGCCACGCCGGCGGCGAGCGCCTGAAACCGCGACGCGACGGTCACGCCCGCTTCGGCCGACAGCAGCGGACCGTCTCGCCCAGACGCGTCGGCGATCATTGCGCCGGAACGTTCCTGTTCAGTTACGCGTTCGCTCCCCGACGGCGATTCGGCGTCCGACCTTTCCTCTATCGCCTGTCCGGCCGCGTCGGCTCCATACAACAGCCGAACCGCCCCCGCTTCCCCAAATTCGCCGCCAGATGCGTCGGCGGATAACGGCTGCTCGTCTTGGCGACGCCCGAGCACGGGCGCTGGATAGGCGCTGCGCGCCGGGGGCGCTGCGTCCACGTCGGCGCGCGCGCGGCGGCGGACGTCGCGATACGCTCCCGGCATGGCGTCATCATCAGCGATGAGGCGACGGATGGAGGCCAGAATCTCCTCCATTGACGGTTCGTTCGCGCGCGCTTCGTCCTGAAACGAGCGCGAAGGGACGGAAGCATTCGCTGCGGTCATGGAATTCTGTCGCTTTGCCCGGAAAGCTCCGCGCATGAGGGCGACCGGGTCCTCGATAGCGCCAAAAGCGAATCAGCCCAGCCCAAATGAATTCGACACTTTTCGCGCTATGATGTCACCCGCATTCGCGAAATTCTTATCTGCCGTCTGGCGTGTCGACGCCAATCCATTTCTCGTGCACCTGATTGAGATGAACATTCGGATCATAAAGGGCGACGGCGAGATCGAGCTCTTGCGCCGACAAGCGGCCGATCGAGCCCAGCGCGGCATAGGAGGCGACGACGCGATCGCGCTGCGAGACGATGAGATTGACTCTCGCGTTGAGGAGCGCCTGCTGCGCATTCAATACGTCGAGGGTCGTGCGTTGCCCGACCTTGGCCTCTTCCCGCACGCCGGCGAGCGCCGTCTCTGCGGCTTTGACCCCCGCCTGGCCGGAGACAATTGACGCCTTCGCGGTCTCGAGGAGTCCGTAGCTCGAGACGACGCTGGCGCGCACGCTGTCGCGCTGAACGTCCGCATTCAGCCTCGCCTGGCCAAGCTGCTCCTTCGCCTGCCGGATCGAGGCGTATTCCGCGCCGCCCTGATAAAGGGGGACGTTCAACTGGCCTATCGCCGATGCGGTGAACTGCTTGGAGCCCGGCAGGCCCAGAAATGAATCATATTGATTCGAAACCTGGGTGTTGACGGAGAGATTGGGCATCAAGGCTGCTTCCGCGACCTTGACCGCGAGTTCGGCGGCGTCGACCTGATGCAGCGCCGCCGTCACCCCGGGATGCTCCACCAAAGCGATGGCGATCGCCGCCTCAAGCGACTTCGGCAGCAAAGGCTCCAGGCTGCGCCCAGGCTGCAGATGATTTGGCTCGCAGCCAATGATCTGGCGATAATTCGCCATGCTGTTCTTGAGCTGCGCCTGCGCGCCGTAAAACTCCGAACGGGCCAGGGCGACCGAGGCCTCGGCTTGAGCGACGTCGGTTCGCGTCACCTCGCCGACCTGGAACCGGTCGCGCGTCTGCTTGAGTTGCTCCTCAAGCACCGCAATGTTGTTTTTGCGCAGCGATACGACGGCCGTGTCGCGCAGCACGTTCATATAGGCGGTCGCGCCGTTCTGAAGGGTCGCCTGCTCGGTCAGCCGCATCGTCGACCGCGCGGCGAGCACGCCGGACTCGGCCTGGCGCACGGAATTTTCAGTCCGGAAGCCGTCGAATATCGTCTGCGATACGTTGAGCGTCGCGCCGCGCGGGTAGCCGGTGTAGGTGTCCTGAAAATCGCCGCTAGCGCCCGAGGCGGCGCCCGCCTGCTGGCTGCTGCTGCCCCCGAAGGGAATTTTGATCGCGGCGTATTGCGCGCCGTACTGGGCCGTGATGCTCGCCTTCGGCCGCAGCCCCGCCTTGGCTTTCGGCGTTTCTTCGTCCCGAACCCGCACATTGGCGCGGCTTTGGTTGAGGTCCGGATTACCGTAGTACGCGCGGGCCAGGGCCGACATCAGGCTTTCGGCCGAGGCCTGGCCAGGCGAAACGCAAATTAAGACAAGCGCCAAAATGGCGGACGCGCAGAACGGGAGGCTGGCCGATCGCCGCGCTCCGAAGCCACACACGTCAGTCGCCATTGTTTTTCAACCTATCCTCGCGCGACAGCCCTGCGGCCGGTGACTCGCAAGATGAACGCCGAACGCAACGCTAGATATGTGATTTGGGCGAATTAGCGGCGCTAGAGGCTGAATCCGGGTGGTTGGGCGAAACCTTCAAGAACCGGCGCGCTGGCCGAGAATAGCAGCCGCTCCCCCGCGGCGCGGCCGGCCTGGCGCTCGTAACGCACGACCTGCTGGCCGCCGCGCGCGTCAGGCCGGACGATCGCCAGCAATCGGCCCTCGGGCGTCAATTGCTCAAACAAGGCGTCGAGGCCCGCCTCGGCTTGGCCCTCAACGATGATGACGTCGTAAGGCGCGGCGGCGCGACACCCTGCTTCCAGCGGCCCCAGCTCCAACTGCACGTTTTCGCAGCCCAGCGCATCGATCCCCGCCTTGGCCCTCGCGAATAGATCGGGATCGCATTCGACTGCGACGATCTTCTCCGCAAGCCCGGCGAGCAGCGCGACGGAATAGCCGGCGCCCCCGATAACAAGCGCCTTGTCGCTCACTCTTATGTCCGCCGCCTGAAGCATTCGCGCCAAGACGAGGGGCGGCAGCAGGCTGCGCCTGCGTCCGCCGGCTGGGTTCAGAGTGATTGCGAGGTCCGAATAGGCGAGCGGCGCGAACGAGTCGGGAAGGAAAATTTCGCGCGGAACGCTCAGAAAGCGTTCGAGCAGTGGGACATCCGTGACATCGAAAGGACGGAGCTGGCGCTCAACCATGGTGTGTCGGAGCGTCGCCGTCGCCTCGCCGGTTTTCGTCACTCGCGCCACCACGTCCAACATTCGACTCCCGGCCAAGCGCCGACCCCTTGAAGGAAATGCTGCAGCGCAGGAATTTGGCCGCCGGCGCTTTATAGGGGCCGGGTCACGCCATGTCCATGGCTTGCTCGGCGGCTTGGTCTTTGAGTTGGCTCATGCCTCCGCGCCGACGAGCTGATGGACGTCGTCGCCGCTGGCCCCCAATCGGCGCATCTGCTCCAGCGACGTCTTGTCGAGAACCTCGGCGATCGCCTCCCGCGCGCGCAGCATGACGAGACGCACCGCGCATCGCGTCTCGTCGACGCAGTCGTCGCATCGGCGGTAAACGGTTTTGCTCGCGCATTGGATAGGCGCCAGCGGCCCATCGAGCACCCGCACGATATTGCCGACGCCGATGTCCTCGGGCGGGCGCGCCAGCATATAGCCGCCGCCTTTGCCCTTTTTCGAATGCACAAAGCCGGCGTTACGCAGCTCGCCCAAAATTGCGTCGAGAAATTTCTTTGGAATGTGGTTCGAGGCGGCGATGTCGGCGACCAGGGCGGTCTCCCCCGGCCGCACCCCGGCGAGGTGAACCATGGCCTTGAGCCCATATTTGGCTTTTTTCGTCAGCATTCCATTTGACCCATAGGACGACGCTGATCGCGCGGCCCCCTCGTTCGCCGCCATTCTACTGCAACTCTGCCGGTTTTCTATAATTGGTCGTGGGAGAGCCAGAAGGCTAGAATTGACAAAGTCGACCCGCTTTATAGAGTAAAATCTGGTCTCGCCGGGATAAAGGGCAAATGGCGGCTATTATCGATGCTTTGAGCGCAATCAATCCGCTCTATTCCATTTCCGGCTTCGCCGTTGGCGCGCTTGTGGGGTTCACTGGCGTCGGCGGCGGCGCGCTGATGACGCCGATCCTGATGCTGGTCTTCGGCATCGCTCCGACGACCGCCGTCGGCACCGACCTGCTCTACGCCGCCATCACCAAGACAAACGGCACGCTCGTTCACGCTCTGCATGGCACGGTCGACTGGCGCATCACGCGGCGGCTGGCCTATGGCAGCGTGCCTGCGACCATCGCAACCCTCATTCTCCTCTCCTGGCTCGGCAAGTCGGGCGCTCACGCGGCCAACGGCCTGATCACTTCCGCTCTGGGATTCGCGCTTCTGCTCACCGCGGCCTCGATCCTGTTTCGCCGCTGGCTCCTCGATCATATCGCGAAACACACCAATGACATGAGCGACAAGCGCCTGCTCGGCCTGACGGTGACCCTCGGCGCTTTTCTTGGCGTCCTGGTGTCGATTTCCTCGGTCGGCGCCGGCGCGATCGGCATGACCGTGCTGCTGGCGCTCTATTCGCATACGGCGACCGCGCGCCTTGTCGGCTCGGACATCGCCCACGCGGTGCCGCTGACATTGATCGCCGGCTTCGGCCACTGGCTGATGGGCGGCGTCGACTGGCTGCTGCTTTTCTCTCTGCTGATCGGCTCGATTCCGGGCATCGCCATCGGCGCCCATCTTTCCGCGCGAGTTCCAGACCGCTATTTGCGCCCGGCGCTGGCGAGCGTCATGGCGTTCGTCGGAATCAAACTCTCGATCTAGTCAAGATTTCCTAAGAGGAGCACGACATGTTGCAGACGGCGCCGAGCTTCACCCCGCCGACGAAACCCGGCCGGGGCCGAATCTACGATTCGATCACCCAGACCATCGGCGATACGCCGCTGGTGCGACTCGACCGGCTGGCGCGAGAGCGCGGCGTCGAGGCCAATCTCCTCGCCAAGCTCGAATTCTTCAATCCGATCGCGAGCGTGAAGGATCGTATCGGCGTCAGCATGATCGAGTCGCTTGAAAAAAGCGGCAGGATCGCGCCTGGCAAATCGGTATTGATCGAACCGACCTCGGGCAACACCGGCATTGCGCTCGCCTTCGTCGCGGCGGCGCGCGGCTATCGTCTCATCCTCGTCATGCCGGAGTCGATGTCGCTTGAGCGGCGCAAAATGCTGGCGCTGCTCGGCGCCGAACTGGTGCTCACGCCTGCCTCTCAGGGCATGAAGGGCGCGCTGGCCAAGGCCAATGAACTCGCCGCCGAGAACCCCGACGCCGTCATCCCGCAGCAGTTCGAGAATCCCGCCAATCCCGAAATTCACCGGACGACGACGGCGGAGGAAATCTGGAACGACACCAACGGCGAAGTCGACTATTTCGTTTCCGGCGTCGGCACCGGCGGCACGATCACCGGCGTCGGCCAGGCGCTGAAGGCGCGCCGGCCCGGCTTGCGCGTCGTCGCCGTGGAGCCGGAAGATTCAGCGGTGCTCTCGGGACGGCCGCCCGGTCCGCACAAGATTCAGGGCATTGGCGCGGGCTTCGTGCCGCCGATACTCGATCGAAGCGTCATCGACGAAATCGTCACCATCGGCAATCCGACGGCGTTCGAAACGGCGCGGCTTCTTGCCCGGATTGAAGGCATTCCGGTCGGCATCTCGTCCGGCGCCGCCGTCGCCGCCGCGCTGGAGATCGCCAGTCGGCCGGAAGCCGCCGGCAAGAATATCGTCATTATCATCCCCTCCTTCGCCGAACGCTATCTTTCGACGGCGCTGTTCGAGGGACTGTGAGCGACAAATCTCTCGCCGATTGCGCCGCGCTCAGCCGCAATGCTGCGCAATCTGTTCGTCGAGCGAGGCGAGATCATTGTTGTAGACATGGACGTCCGGCGCCTGACGGGCGAGCGCCGCGATAATGTCGCGCGCTTCGACGAAATAGCCACAGGCGGCGGCGCCCGCCTCCCGCGCCACTTCGACATTTCCAATCCGCAGCAGACTCATGGCCACGTCGCGCGCCCGCTCGGCATGGGTCGGGTCGGCGTCCATCAGGCGGCGGCGGATGTCCAGCCCTTCGCGATAATTCTTGAGCGCGCCTTCCAGATCGTTTCTCGAACGCAGAACGTCGCCGATCTTGTTAACGCTCACCGACACGTCGCGCGCCCGCTCGGCATGGGTCGGGTCGGCGTCCATCAGGCGGCGGCTGATGTCCAGCCCTTCGCGATAATTCTTGAGCGCGCCTTCCAGATCGTTTCTCGAA
>VGEB01000097.1 GCA_016869435.1 Alphaproteobacteria bacterium
TTGCGGCGCCGCAGCGGGCAAACATCAGCCACAATCTCGATTGCAATATGCTTGCGCTGGCGCTTGGTCAGCACGAGCCGTTCGGCCGGTATTGCCGAGGCATGAAACGCGCCTGATTTGCGACACCTTCAGGCGGGGTTCGACGTCGGCTCTTTTCGTTCACCCGCGCCCGGAGAGGGAAGCATGGCTGTATCGTTAAGAGACCACGGGGCGTCGTCGAGGGACAATATCGAAACGCGCGCCCGCTATGCGTGGCACGACCTCGAGGCCGATTGGCGCGTGGCGTCGCCGCGGCCGGTCGGGCGGCGCAGCCAATCCTATGCGATAGAGTCCGATCGCAATTTCGAAAGGGTCGAGCGCTTCTTCTATTACGGCGCGGCGGCGCTCGTCATCGCCGGCACCGCGATCGTGCTCTTTTCGGCGTTTTCGGGCGACCTGCCTCAAAATGTTGATCCGGCCAATTCACTGACGCCTCAAAAGATAGCGTCGTCCGGCGCGGCGCGAGTCGCAACCTCGCAGGCGCCGGCGAATTTGCGTTCGCATGAACAGCCGGTCTCGATCGTCGCGGGGCCGGTGGCGCCGGCGCAAGAACCTGCCGTATCCGTACAGCAATCAGAATCGGCGACCATCGTGCAAGGGACGAATGCTGTCGCCGCGTCGAGCGCAAATGTCGGCGTCGAACCGGACTCTCTCAATGACGGCGCCGCAGGCGCCCGCGGATCGGCGGGCAGCGGCGCAACAGTTGGCGCGTTCGAGACCGCAAAGAGCGCGCCCGACCCTGAGACGTCCGCCCCGGAGGCGCCGACAAGAAAGTGCTACGTCAGGATATCCGGACGCGTTCTCGAAGGCGAGGCCTGTCAAATCACGCGGAACGGCGGCGCGGTGACCTTCCAATATTCCGGCCGGACGCTCACGCTTTCTCCGGTCAAAGGAAAAACCTGGTCCGCGACTCTCGCGGGCAAGAATCTCGGAAACCTATACAAGAGCGGCTCCTGCTGGGCTTCGAGGAGCGCCTATATCTGCGACCGCGGCGCGCTCTGATCGGATATCCTCAGATCATGCTGCGTTTAATTGGAATCGCCTAAACGCAGATGATGTGATCAATTCCATGAGCTGAAGCGCGCTTGGCGCGAAAAAAAAGCGTCCATTTTTGCGCGAGGCGCTCGAACGCCTCAGGGCTCGCCGGATTTCGGCGCCGACTCCTGCGCGCCATGCTCGTGCGTCTGCGGCGACAGCCTGGCCTTCGGTCCCAGCGTCTTGGCGATGATCGGCTCTGTCGTCGAGGTCCAATCTGGACCGGCGTCGACGATCGGGGTCGGCGTATCGCCCGGCTTGATGTGAACCAGCGAATAGCCGCGCTTTTTCAGCTCGCGCAAAAACTCGGACAGCATCTGCGCGGTGATCGCCTGCGAATCGTGGAAGAGCACGATGCCTTTGCGGTTCTTTTCGAGCCGCGACAGCACGAGATCGAGTTCGGCCTTGGGCGTCATTTTCGACCAGTCTGACGCCCATAGATCCGAGCCGAACACCGTATAGCCGCGGCTGTTGAGATCGGCGACGAGTTCGGGCGTGTCGGCGAATCCCGGAAAGCGGAAGAATGGCGCGGCCTTCGCGCCCAGCGCCTTGTCCACCGCGGCGATTCCCTTCTCGATGTCGGCTTTGGCCGCGTCCTCGCTCATCAGCCTGAGGGTCTTTTCCGGATGACTGTAGGAGTGATGGCCGATCGTGTGGCCTTCCGCGGCGGCGCGTTTCACCAGAGCGGGCAGGCTTTCCGCGTTTCGGCCGATGAGGAAGAAGGTTGCGCGCGCGCATTCCTTGGCGAGCGCGTCGAGCACCTGCGGCGTCGGCCCGGCCGGCCCGTCGTCGAAGGTCAGAACGACCTCGTGATCATGAAGGTCGAGCGTGCGCGGATAGGTTTGCAGCCCGATCGCCGCCCCCTTGGCGCGATCGATGTCGATCACGCGCGCGACGCCAAGCGCGTCGGGCGCGCAGGCAGGTTCCGCGGCGCCGCCACTCGGGGCCGCAAATAGCCCGGCGAAAAAGGACGCCAGAAGGAAGGCGGGCTTGAGTTGAGGCGCGGCCTCCGCCAGCGCCTGGGGTGTTTTCGCGGTGGGAAAAATCATCGTCGTTGCGCCTTGCTGGTTTGATTTCTCGCGCCCGCGGGTTAAGAGCGCGGCCATAGTATAGCGCGGGACCGCCTATGCCGCTCGATCATGAAGATACGGCGACCGCCGCCGAGGACTTCCGCGAGGACGGGGCCGCGTCTCTTAGTCGCGAGTTCGTTCTGGACGTCGAAGGCGCGGTCGCGCTCGGCGACTCGGCGCGGGTTCACGAACTCGTCGGCGATCTCCATGAGGCGGACCTCGGCGCGCTGCTGGAGCTCCTGAGCCACGAGGCGCGGCCCCGCCTTGTCGAATTAATGGGCGCCGACTTCGACTTCACCGCGCTGATGGAGGTCGGCGAGGCCACCCGCGAGGAAATCCTCGAGGAACTGCCTGTCGAGACCCTGGTCGAAGGCGTACGGGAGCTCGAAAGCGACGACGCCGTCGCCATTCTCGAGACTCTGGAGCCGAAAGAACAGGACGAAGTTCTCGACGCGCTGCCGGCGCAGGAGCGCATCGTCCTGCGCCGCTCGCTGGACTACCCCGAGGATTCGGCCGGGCGCCTGATGCAGACGACCTTCGTCGCCGCGCCGCCATTCTGGACGGCGGGGCGCGTGCTCGATTTCTTTCGAGAGAGCGGCGAGGAAAACCTTCCGGAGAACTTCTTCGAAGTCTTCGTCGTCGATCCGAGCTACCACCTGCTCGGCACGGTTTTTCTCGACGCGCTGGTGCGGGCCAAGCCCAGCGCGCGACTTGAGGAAATCATGGAGGCCGATCGGCGGCGGGTGAAGGCGACGGAGGACGGCGCCGAGGCGGCGCGGCTCTTCGAGCGCTACAATCTCGTGTCCGTCCCGGTCGTCGACGAAACCGAACGGCTCGTCGGCGTTCTCACTATCGACGATATCGTCGACGTCATCCAGGAACAGGCGTCCGAAGAAATCCTGGCGCTCGGCGGCGTGAACCCCGAGGAAGAGCTGACCGACGATTTCTGGTGGATCGTCCGCAGCCGTTTCACTTGGCTTTTCATATACATGCTCGCGGCTTTCATCACCTCCTCCGTGCTCAAGACATTCCAGTCGCAACTCGAACAGATGGTGGCGCTGGCCGTGCTCGGGCCGATGGTCGCGGGGCAAGGGGGAAGCTCGGCGACGCAGACCATGACCGTTGCCGTGCGGTCGCTGGCGACGCGGGAGCTCAACCGTGGCAACGCCCTTCGGATTATTTTTCGGGAACTCGCCATCGGCGCCGTTAATGGCGCGGCCTTTGGCCTCGTGACCGGAATCGTCGCAGCAAGCTGGTTTCACAATATCGGCCTTGGCCCGGTTATGGCCTTGGCGATGTTCACCAATCTCGTCGCCGGCGCGTTCGGCGGCGTTGTTGTGCCGCTCGTCTGCGATCGGCTGAAATTCGATCCTGCGGTCTCCTCGGGGCCATTCGTGACGACGATCACCGACGTGATCGGCTACAGCTCCTTCCTTACAATCGCCAGTTTGTGGTTCCATTTGAGCTGAGGCGCGTCGGCGCGTTTACGTTGCGTTACCGCCTGCGGAGATAATTTGGCGAAATGCGCCTGTTGATATGTTTCCCCCCAATTTGCACGGCTCTTGCCTGCGCCGCCTTGGCCGCGGCGACGCTCGCCGGCTGCGGCAGCGCCTATGATCCGACCTTTTCGCGCCGGCCGCGGCTCCAGACCAGCGCCCCCCTGATCAACCCCAAGCGCGACCCGAGCTTCCTTGCCTATGCCGTGCCGGAGACGGAACTCCATAATTTCCCGGCCACGCGCAGCGCTGAATTCGCCATCCACGGCATCGATGTCTCGAAATATCAAGGAAATATCGACTGGGAGCAGGTCAGGGACGCCGGCGTCTCCTTCGCCTTCATCAAGGCGACCGAGGGCGGCGACCGCGTCGACTCGAAATTCGCCTATAATTGGGCGGCGGCGCGGGCGGCCGGCGTGCCGCGCGGCGCCTATCATTTCGTTTACTGGTGCCGCCAGCCGCACGAAGAGATCGGCAATTTCGCCAGCGTCGTGCCCAACGAGCCGGACGCGCTGCCGCCCGTGCTCGACGTCGAGCCGACGCCGACGTCGGGGTCCTGCAAACGCACGCTTTATCGCGAGGAAGTGCTGCGCGACATGAAGGCGATGCTCGAGCAGATGGAGCGCCACTACGGCAAGAAGCCGATCATCTATTCATCGGTCGACTTCTATCAGGCGATCCTGCATTCGGGTGCCCTGTCGGAATATCCGATCTGGGTGCGCTCGACGAAATACCACCCGCAAGTGCGTTACGGCGACCGCAAATGGACCTTCTGGCAATATCGCTCGGACGGGCGCATTCCCGGAATCACCGGCGCGGTCGACCAGAACACCTTCAACGGTTCGGCCGACCAGTGGCGGAGCTGGCTCGCCTCGACCACCGGCATGCGGGCGGCGCCGGTCGCGGCCACGCTTAAGCAGAGCGACGACCGCGCCGCCAACAGGCTTGTCGAAGATGATCCGGCGATGCTGTCGGGGGCTGAAAGGCAAGCCTATGACCGGGAGCCGGGCGCGCCCGTTCCGCCGAACTCGATCCGATAGGCGGGAGAGCCCGCGGCTTTTCCGGTGACGGGTAAGGATCGCCAAAGGCGGGTCGCGCCATCGCAAAAGGCGCAGGAAGGGTAAGAATTGCCTGCGCCGGCGTCGACCGTTTAGTCAGTCCGCTCCACGCCGACCCTCCCCTCGAGGTAAGGGTGCGCCTGCAACGCCCGCTCGAGGACAAACACCCTCAGCGCCGAGGACAGATTTGCTTCCCCCCGACCCGCGTCGACGCGGGAGATGAGCGCGGCGAGCGATACGCCGTCCTGCGCCGAGATATCTTTCAGCGCCCGCCAGAAGGCGTCCTCCAGCGAGACGCTGGTGCGGTGGCCGGCGATGACGACCGAATGTTTGACGATGCGGCGGGCGTTGGCGTTTAGAGCGCGCTGCGAAAAAGTGGACGCCGGTTTTTCGTGCAAAGCGCGCTCTATGCTTTTGGAATCGATCACGTCATCTGCATTTGGGCGATCCGCCCAAATGCAGCGTGATCTATTGGCGTTTGCGCCTCGCTCACGCCTGGTCTTCCGCATCGCGCGCGCGCCGATGGCCGTCGAGCTTGACGGCCTCCAGCCGCGTCTGCGCGGCGGTCAGTTCGCGCTCTGCTTTGCTGCGGCCATGCGCCGCGCGATTGACCTGCGCCGCCTCGTCCTTGGCGCGGCGGGCGCGCTGCTTTCGCGCGCGCCGCAGATTGACGATGTCGCCCATCAGGGCTTTTTGCGAAAGGCGTCGATCGAGACGACCTTTTCGTCGCCGTCTTCCTTCGCTTCGACCGTCCTGAGTTTTCTCGGCTTCTCGCCGCCTGCGGCTTTGGCGGCCTCCGACTTTACCGATTCAATCTTGGCCGATTCAATCTTGGCCGGTTCAACCCTGGCGGGTTCGACCTTGCCGGACTCTGCTTTGGCTGGCTTGGGCGCCTTCGCCGGCTCAGGCGTTTTGGCGACGAGGCTCGGACCGACGGAAGGCGTCTCGTCTTCCGTCTCCTCGGCCCCGTCTTCGGCGCCTTCGAAGCGCAGCCCGAAATCGACCGCGGGATCGGCAAAGACGGTGACCGACGAGAAAGGCACGTAAAGATGCTCGGGGATCGAGCGGAAGGACAAAGTGACGCCGAAGCCGTCGTCGTCGACTTCGAGATTCGAATATTGGTGCTGCAGGATGATTGTCAGCTCCTTCGGCCATTGCTCGGCAAGGCGACGCGAGATCGTTACGCCCGGCGCGTCGGTGCGGAAGCTGATGGTGAAGTGGTGATCGCCCGGCAGATAGCCGCTTTCGGCCACGTCGCTCAGCGCCTTGCGCATAACCCCGCGCATGGCGTCCTGGACGAGAAGATCGTAGCGAATAATGTCCTTGGCCATTGCGTCGCGCCAGACCGCCAGCTGCATGGTCGTCAGGCTGCCGCTTCCGACCATCTTATTGCCGCGCTTTGCGTCGCCGCGGCGCGAAAAAGAGTTAAGTGGAGGCTTCTGTTGCCAGGCGCCTCCGGACCCCGCCTAGAAGTGCAAACCCCTAGGGCTTTGATCCCGGTATGGGCGCTGCATTACGCAGCGACGGCCACCGGAGCATAGTTGTCGTTGGCAACTATAAGGTTTGACCCGATAACGGCGGTATCATGCCGAGCGAAAAATCACCCTTTACGCCCTCGTCGATCCTATTTCGCCCCCGCCGAAACCCGCAGCTCTAACGGGCTTGGGTGGAGGCGCCGGGTACCGCCCCCGGGTCCGAATGGTTTATTGCGGTGTTCGTTTATCGCCATAGCCGCCGCAAGCGACGGCAAATTGAATATAGGGGTTTGTGGGATTTTGCGAAAGAGCGACATATCGCGCTGTGGATGAAGGCCGCAACGGCGGTAACGTTCGTCGCCGCGGCCTGCGTTTAAAACGGCTCCGCTCAGGCCGACTTATGCTTCATGGGATGATGGACGTTCCTGCCGTAGTGCTTTCCCTGCAGTTTCGAATGGTGCTTGCCTTGGTGCTTTGCGCCCTTGTGCTTCGCGGCCGGCGTCTTAGTCGATTCGGCAGCGCTCAGCTCGTTTGAGTCGGTGGCGGCGAAAGCGGCGCTTGACAGCACGGGAGCGGAAAGCAGGGCGGCGACGGCCAGCATTGTTGTGAGTTTCATGGGCAAGTCTCCTTTTAGGAAATGCATCCCTTTTCGTGAGCCTTCACGTCTACGACGCGCCCACTGAACCGGCGCTGAAATCGCCGTTCATTGGGCCTTCATCAAATTGAAGGGGTCAGAGACTGAGGCGGAGCGCCTCGCGCGCTACGCTTCGCCAACGCGCTTAACGGCGCCGAAGCCTTTCGCGTCCATAGCGAGATGCAGCCTGTTCTGCAGTCCGGCGTCGTCGCCCTTGACGAGCAGCGCGGCGTTGTCGGCGATCGCTTCGCACAGCGCGGCGACCCAGGGCTCCTCGCTCTTGGCGAAATCATTCAGCACATAAGAGTGAACGAGCGTCTTGTCGCCGGGATGGCCGATGCCGAGGCGCAGCCGCTTATAGTCGTTGCCGATATGCGCTGAGATCGAGCGCAGCCCGTTATGTCCCGCGACGCCGCCGCCCGTCTTGATCCGGCATTTAGCCGGCGCGAGATCGAGCTCGTCGTGAATTGCGACAATCTCGTCCAGTCCGATCTTATGAAAACGCGTCGCCTCGCCGACTGAACGGCCGCTCTCGTTCATGTAGGTTTGCGGCTCCAGCAGCATGACCCGTTCGCCGCCGATCGTTCCCTCGCTGACGAGGCCCTGAAAGCGCGCCCGCGCCTGCGGGAAGCCATGGCGCTTGGCGATCGCTTCGAGCGCCATGAAGCCGATATTGTGCCGGTTCTTGGCGTAGGCGCGTCCGGGATTGCCGAGTCCGACAAGGAGCAGCATGGGAGCCTCTGACACAAAAATGGCCGGGCGAACCCGGCCATTATCACGGCAACCTTTGAAGCATTACTTCTTCTTTTCTTCCTTGGCGGGAGCGGCCGCAGGCGCCGCCGCCGGCGCGGCTGCCGGAGCTTCCTCCTCGGCGCCGCCGCCCGCAGGCGGCGACAGACTCGCGACAGTGAAATTCTTGTCCGGGTTGGTGGGCTTGCAGCCCTCCGGCAGCAGAATCGCCGAAATATGCAGAGAGTCGTTGAAGTCCATGCCAGTCAGGTCGGCGGTGAGGGCTTCAGGAATATTGTCGGCCGGCACCCACATCTCCACCGTGTGATAGACGATGTTGAGCGCGCCGCCGCGCTTCAACCCGGGCGCCGCTTCCTGATTGATGAAATGAACCGGCACCTGCACGCGCAGGCGCGAGCCCGGTTTCAGGCGCAGAAAATCGACATGGATCGGCGTGTCCTTGACGACGTCGAGCTGATAGTCGCGCGGGATCGCGCGTTCTTTCTTGCCCTCGATGTCGAGTTCGAAAATCGTCGTGAGGAAGTGCCCAGCGAAGATCAGTTGAGAGACGCTCTTCTCGTCGAGCGACAGCGGCCGCGGCGCTTCGCCGCCGCCATAGAGCACTGCTGGAATGCGGCCTTCACGGCGAACGCTGCGGGCGGCCCCCTTGCCTGTCCCGCTGCGCACCGCGGCCGCGAGCTTCTTGGTCTCGGCCATGTCGGTGTCCTTCAAGTCAAAAGAAAAGGCGCTGCTCGCCTCCAGGGGTGTCGGAAACGCAAGCGCCGCGGCGCTTATAGGGGAGCGCGCCATGGGAGGCAAGCGAAGCGCCAAAACATTCGCCGGGCGCCCTTTCCGGCCGCCGATCGCGCCTCATATGGGCGCTGGTCGCTCGCCCTTTGTGCAGCGTGGCGCAGCCGCGGCTTGGTTGCGGTTGCAACTGCAAGAGAAAGGACTCCACCATGCGTATTCTGGCGACTTTCTTCGCGCTTCTCGGACTCGTCGCCTCGGCGGCGACGCCGGCTCAGGCCGATCGTCGGCTCACCCGCGAAGAGACATCAAGCCTGCGTTCGGCAATGAAGGACATGAACTGCTCCGGCGGCAAGTTCGAATTTGACGACGGCAAATTCGAAGTCGACAACGCGCGATGTCAGGACGGCAAGCGCTACGATCTCACCTTCGACCAGAACTTCAAGCTGATGAACAAAGAGCTGGAA
Organism: Alphaproteobacteria bacterium; assembly: GCA_016869435.1. Classification (GTDB taxonomy): domain Bacteria; phylum Pseudomonadota; class Alphaproteobacteria; order Rhizobiales; family Beijerinckiaceae; genus Methylocystis. Next base: position 8,751 of record VGEB01000097.1, read on the forward strand.
AGCCGCGCCAGCCGCGGCGGCTATTATGGCAGCAGCCGTAAGAACAGAAGCAATAACATGCGCGACACCTACTGACTGTGTCGGCGTTCATAGAATCTGCCGCCCGCGCATATGCGCGACGCCCCGCTGAAAGATTGACGTCGGACGGTGCGGCGGCGGGCGGGGAGTCGTAGGATCAGGCCCCCACCCAATGTCGAGCGTCGAGGAGCCTGGAAAGCTTCCCGCGCGATCGACATAGGGTGGGGCCGCTTCCAACTGAATCGCCGGCGCAACCCGCGTCAACAGGCCGAGAGGGGACTCCTGATCGACCAAATAGCGATTCAGGTCCTCCTGGCCGATCGGAACGGGCGTTTCGACATTGGCGGCGAAGCGCATGCCGAGCATCGCTGTCTTGGCAAGCGACGCCCGCACAATCCAGCGACCGCCTTCCTCGGCGCGGCGCAGCAGGGCGGCGAGCACCCCGAGCGCGCCCAGGCAGCCTGAACCGTAATCATTGAAATAAGCGGGAATCAGCGCAGGTTCGTCGAGCTTCGCGCTGTGCGCGGCGGCGAGGCCGGTCGCCGCTTGGGCGAGCTGTTCCCAGCCGCGCCGCTCGGCCCAGGGGCCTTGAAAGCCGTAAGCATTGACCTCGACGTAGATCAGCCGCGGATTGACCCTCCACAGCTCCTCGGGCCCAAATCCGCGCGCCGTCAGCGATCCCCATCGAAATCCCTGCACGAAAACGTCGCAGCCGCGAATGAGATCGTATGCGCGGGTGCGATCGGCGTCGGCGCGCAGGTCGAGATACGCGGTTTTCTTGCCGAAAGACGTGTCGATATCGAAGCCGAGTATGTGGTCGAGGTATGGATTGCGGCAATGAATGACGTCGGCGCCGTGTTCCGCCAGCAGCTTGCCGATCGTCGGCCCGGCGACGACATGCGTCAAATCGAGGACGCGAAGCCGTTCGAGCGGCCGCGCGACGGCGGACGAGAGCGGAACGGGCGAGGCGTCGCCCTGCCGGACAAGTTCGATGGGCGTCGCATCGGCGATTGCTCGGCCTTGCGGATGCGCGCGCCATTCCTCGGGGCTGCGCAGGACAGCGGCGCAGAGCCCGAGCGCCGAAAGATCGTCTTCAAGCTCTTGCGCATTGAAGCGCGCAACGCTCTCGGCGATGGCGTCGCGTTCGTTCGGGCAGCCGAGATAGCGCAATATGCCGTCGCGCAGATGCTGGTAGGCGCCATTGAAAAAGATGCGCCGGCCGTCGCGGGTGCGATAGAAGTTATTCACGGCCGTATGAACGGCGCTGATGTCGAATTGCCAGCCGCTTTGAAAGAAATAAGCGATCTCGTTGAACAGCAGCCCGGCGTGTCTTCGATCGATGCTCACCCTCTGCGCGCCGAGACCGCGGCGCTCGCCGATAAAGGCGACCGTTGCGCCGATCGCCCCCATGAGCGCGACTGCAAAGTCATGAACCTCGATTGGCGAGTCGATGTATCCTGGCGTCTGATCGACATGAACATGCGATGCATTGCGCGGAAGGTTGAGTCCCTCGGCGATCGCCGCGAGAATTTCCGTCTGGCGCGGGCTGTACAAATCTGCAACTCCGCAAAGCGTCGCCGTGGATATCGCACCTGCCTGTGCGAATTATATCAGCCTTGGCGCGGCGGTCTGGACCTCAAGTCTCTCCGCTGTTTTGCAGCCTTTGGTTGCATATTCTTTGAAGTCAAGCGTAACCGACGTTTGACGTCCCTGCAAAATCCCCAGTTGAATTGCTGTCGTTCAAGCTTATGCCGGGAAACGAAAATTCGCGTCGTAGCGGGAACGAAACCGCTCGCCATCCGTTTCCCAATTGCATTGCAAGGCGCTGTTAATGTCCGATTTGGAACGTGAATTTCTTGTCGTTATCGATTCTGTCCGTTCCACGGAGGTTCTCGCGCGGCTGCGCGTAGCGGTTCACGTCACGCAAGTTTTTTCGCCGCGATTGGCCCTCGTTCGCAATGAGCCCGGCGCCATGGAGCGCGCGCGCGCAATTCCCGGCGTCCAGCATGTTCGCGCGGATGATCCCCGCGACCTCATTCCCGATCTCACTCCTTCCGAACATCTGTTCGTTTCCGCCTGGGTTGAGCGCGTCAGGCCAAAAACGCGCCGGGGCGAAGGGCTCAACTGGGATGCGCCCGGTTTCGAACCGCCGGATCGCCCACGCGAAAAGTAATTTGCAAGCCGCCTGCGCACGCGCAGGCAATTTCAGGGAGGTTTAAATGGCAGGCGATCTTCGGGTTACAGAATGGGCAGTTCTGGAAGGCGAGGCGGCGGCGCGCGCCGCTCCCGCGGCGGGCCGGGCCATCCACCATTATGGACGACTCTCGATCATGGCGACGTCGCAAGTCGCGGCGCTCACGCGCGCCGCGCCGTCGGCGCCCGTTCCCTCTGCGGGCCTGACTGATATCGAGCGGGCCGGTCTCGAAGCGCTGCAACTGCGCGAGTCGGCGGCCTATCGCACGGCGAAGCAGAACCGACCGCGCGACCGCGAGAACTGGAACATCAGCTGCACCTCCGTCGTGCCGACGCCCCGCGCAGCGCGAACGATTGGGGCGCGCGCCGCCGGCCCGACGAGCGCTTATATGGAAGGTTCGATCGCGGTCGGCGTTATCATCGTGCAAGGCCCGACCGCCGCGCTGAAATTTTCCGACGCCGAGCGGACGAAGGTCGTCGCCGAGGTCCAGAACGGCCTGGGTTATTACGCAACGACCAACCCGCTCGCGGGGATCAGTTTCTCCTACGACATCCAGGTCGTCGATCTCGCAACTCCGGCAAATCCGGCCGCGCCCGATCTAG
>VGEB01000098.1 GCA_016869435.1 Alphaproteobacteria bacterium
AATTGCCGGAGAGGGAGACGCCGAACTGCTCAATGACGGCTCCATCAAAATCGAATTTTCTTACGATAACGGCGACGAGGCCGTCCTCACGGCGCGCCGATGACCTTTTTCAACAGCCTGCTAGAGCAAGTTCCGAAAAAGTTGACCGACTTTTTCGATTAGAACTTGCTCCAGCCTGTTAATTTCGCGCGATTTCTTATCGATCAGACGATTCCGTCTGATCGGAAAGCGCGCTAGACCAGAGCGAGATTAGGCATGGCTATCAAGGCTGGAGATCGACTCCCCGACGTGAAGCTCACTGTCATGGGCAAGAATGGGCCTGAGCCGGTCGACACGAAGAATTATTTCGCCGGACGCAGGGTGGCGCTTTTCAGCGTTCCCGGCGCCTACACGCCGACCTGCCACAAGAAGCATCTGCCGGGATTCATCGCCAAAGCGGATGAAATCAAATCGAAAGGCGTCGACGCCGTGGCGGTCACGGCGGTCAATGACATTTTCGCGCTCGACGCCTGGGTGAAGGAGTCGGGCGGGGGCGGCAAGATCGAGGCGCTCGCTGACGGCTCGGCGACTTTCGCCAAAGCGCTCGGACTCGAACTCGATCTCACCGAGCCGGGACTTGGCGTTCGCGGCAAGCGCTATTCGGCGCTCATTGACGACGGCGTCGTCAAATGGATCAATGTTGAGGAAAATTCCAGCGAAGCCACCGTTTCAACGGCCGAAGCGACTCTCGCTCATCTGTAGCGTCCCTAGCCGCCAATCGCGCAGGCCTTGCTGGATATGAAGCGCGGGCTCCCCGAAGGGGGAGCGCCGCTCCCTGGAAGCGATGCGATCGCCGCTTTATACTGTCGGGCGTTCGAATGACTCGAGAAGTTCATAGCGGCGATGTCGAAGCGTTAAGAGCGCTGCTGTTGGCGCTGGAGGACGTCCAACGTTCCCCTCCGGAACCGATTTTCGTCGCCGTCGCCGAGCTGGCGCACCTCCTACAGCGGTCGCGCTCAGAGATCATCGAGAGCCTCGATACGCTCGCCGGCTTGAACTTCATCGAAGGGCCCGGCGCCTATCTCGAGAGCGACTGGCTTTTTCGTCGCCTGACGCGCCGCGGCGAGGCCTTGGCCGATTTGATCCGGGACCCCGACGACTGGCGCGAGGCGCTTGACGCCTATGGGCCGTTCTTGGCGCGCTGATTCCATCTGGCGCGGGCGCGACGCCACTTTGCCGCGGCTTCCCGACGTTGCGCCTTGAAGAGCTGGCGGATCTCTGTGCGCCGCAGATTGAACCGGTCGTTTGGCGCGAGCGCCATGTAGCGCTCGGCGATTTGCGTAATGAGGATATCGGGCTTCACGCGCTCGACAAGCCGCCAGTCGACATTGGCCGACCAGACAAAAACAAGTTCGCTCGCCGTTTCGGCGAGCTGGGCCGTCAGGCGGTCACTTCCGACGCCGGCGAAGGAATCTCCGAAGAGCAAGATTCGCGCTTTGTTGGGCGCTTCCTCGTTCCTGTAAATGACATGCGCGCCGACATGGATGTCGCCGCCGTGAAGCGGATTTTCGAGGATCCGCGCAACGGCGTTCGCGTAGATGCGTTGCGCATGGGCGATCCAGTCGATTTCCCGAATTTCCTCCCACCGGGGCGGATCGCATTTGCCGCCGAGATCCATGATCTTGTGAATCGTGTTGCACGGTCGGCTCGGCAGTCCCTGATTCGGCGTCAGGCGAAGCGCATCGCATAAAAGGCGATAGGCGAGCAGACTGCCTTCAGGCGTCCAATGGGTGTCGCTGCGCCAGTAGAGTTCGACCTCATCGCGCCGCTCGCGCATGGGCCAGACGAGATCGACCCATCCCGCGGCGCGCGCCTCGCCGTGAAAGAGCTGTTGCAGACGAATCGCCGGCGCGAGATCGATATCGACGAGCGGGGCAGCCTGTTTGTGTCCGTAGATCGTCAGCTTTTCTGGCGCCACCAGATGGGCGTAGGCGACGCCGAGCGCATCGCAACGGCGCTTCCGTTCGAGAATCGCGTCGCGCCACCGGCGCAGGTTTGTGTCCGGCAGATGCCCGCCGTTGCGCTCGTAAAGCGTGGTGACAAAATTCGTCCCGCCGGTGAGGAACAGCCATCCGTCGTGGCCTTCGTGAATGATGAGCTCGGTCACGGCGCGGAATTCGCGATCGGCCGGGCCGCAGAGACCGCTTCGGGCTTGCGCGCGTAGAGTATCGTTGCAGCGGCGAGTTCGAAAAGCTTATCGCGCGTCAATTCCCGCGCCCAAGGCTTTTCAAGCAGCGGGCCTGGATAGGCGATCAAGTCTTCGACGCGCGTGCGCAAGAACTGTTTGCGCGCGCGCGGCGGGAGTCCTTGCGACCAAGACCGCAATTGCCAGGCGATCGCCCAGATCGGATGCGTGGGATTGGTGACCTCCTGCCGTTCGATGGTCAACCGCCCTTCGAAAAGCGTCCGCAATCCCTCATGCGTCATATTGAAGTAGTGATGCGGATATCCGTGCAGGGGCTGAAGAAAGGGCACGCAGCATTTCAGCCAGGCGCCGGGCTTGAGCACGCGCGCGATTTCTGCGGCGCAGCGAAACGGATCCTTCACATGCTCCAGAACGGCGATCGAGATGACGCCGTCGAAGGCGTCATCCTTGAACGGCAGCCGATGCGCTGCGCCGACCACGTCGGTCGTGGCGTAATCCATCATCTCGAAATTCACGACATTGCTGTAATAGACAGGCCTGTAGCCGGCGCCGACGTCGAGGATCAAGCCGTCGGCGAGAGCTTCGATCCATTCGACGGTTTCGTCGTCATATCCGTTCTCGCTGATCGGCATATCATCGGCGCGAAGGTCCTCGCCAAGCGCCGCTTCATCCGAAAATGTGAATTTGCCCGAACTCGACAGCGGCGTATCGGGATCAAGCAGCAGCGGCCGCACCGCCGCGAGCTTTCGCGCGCGGATAGCGGGGATGTCGCTCATGCGCTGCTGCCGTCGCCCCTGTGCGCGGCCGCGCTCATCGAAATGCGCGCGGCCCGAGGCGAATTGACCAAGCTCGATCGCCTGCCGCACGTCCGGATTCACGGCCAGATAGCGCGCCTCGTCGAAATTGTCCGGCGTCGCCGGCTCGTCGTCGGCGACCTTCTGCCGGCGGCCCTCAATATGGCCGAATTTCTTGAAATGATTCCAGCCCGATCTGATTTTGCCGACGCGAACGGCCTCGGCGACGTCGGGGTTGACGGCGAGATAAGCCCGCTCGTTGAAGGTTTGCGGCGTCGGCGTCTCTTGCAGCGCCACCGACTCGAAGGGATTTTTCATGTAGACGGCGAGATGCTAATCAATAGTCGGCCAGCCAGCTTGTTAGCACAAGCGGCAGAGCGCGAAAACACATTGCGAGCTTAAATGGAAACGCCGCCGGCGCTATGGCGCGGCTCATTCGATCAACTCGTTTTCGGAACCACTATGAACGCGAACAGCGACCCAATCGATCCAGCAGGAGAGGCGCCGATCGCCGTCGAGGCCTTCTATCGTTACGGCTATAAGGGTCGCCCGATGCTCGCCATACGCGCGCCTTTTGCGATGGGAGCCGAGGGGGCGGAGATCGTCGGGCGCGCCATTGAAGCGGACGGGCGGCGTTATGTCGTCGTCTCGATTGCGCGCCAGATCTCCGGGCCGATCCATCGGGGCGAGCCGTTCGGCGTCGAGCTGCGCGTCGCCGACGCCCGGGAAGGGTCCGCGGCTGACAGATGACCAAGATATTGGGACTTGGACACAGCCATATCGTAGCCATCGCCAAAGGATGCTATGAGCTGCAGGATGAGGGATTCCAGCTCGGCGGCGCCCTGCTCGTTTCGCGATTCCTTTATCTCTACGATCCCGAACTTACGCCGACGCTGACGGAGGAGAGCGCCTCTTCGCGCCTCAATCCTCGCCTTCGCGGGATCATCGAAGATGAGGAGCCGGATGGGATCATATTGTCGGTCGGCGGCAATGAGCATATTGCTCTTTCGGTCCTGCAGCCTAAGGAGCGCTTCGACTTCATCCTTGGATCAGAGCCTGAGCTCGATCTCGAGCCCGGCGCCGTCATCTTGCCCGAAGCGGCGATCCGCGAAACGATGCGGGAGAAAATGGCGTCGACCCTTACAACCATCGAAGCGATCAGAAAGGAAACCAGCGCGCCCATTATATGCCTTGAGCCGCCGCCGCCCCTGCCCAATTCGCGCATCATGCAGCATCCGCAGGAGTTTTTTCGTAAATCATTTGATCCGCGCAGACTCTCGGGAGACGTCTTTCGCTATAAGATGTGGCGTACGCAATCTGCGCTCTATCGTGAAATCTGCATGAGAGAGGATATTCCTTTTGCGGCCGTTCCGGCCGAGTTCATGGCTCCGTCCGGCATGTTGGCGGAGGTCGTTTGGGGCGCCGACGCTTCTCACGCTAATGCGCTGTTTGGCCGCAGGATGATCCAGGCCGCCGCGGAGCTTATAGAGCCTCGGCTCGGCGATGGACGGCAATGAAGACGCATCCCTATTCAAAGCGTCCCGACTATGCGCTTTGGCGTCGCGCGGTCGCGGACGTCGCTCCCGGCGAACTCGATCCCGTTGCGGAAGCGCCCTTCCGATTTGGCGTTCGCGAAAAAATCGCAACCGCGGGGAGTTGCTTCGCTCAGCACATAGGCCGCTACTTGAAGTCGAGCGGCTGCAACTATCTCGTCACCGAGCCGCCGCATTCCTTTGTCAGTCCGCAGGCGGCCGACGCTCTCAACTATGGGCTCTATACCGCGCGCTACGGCAACATCTACACCAGCCGGCAATTGCTGCAGCTCTTTGAGCGGGCCTATGGGCGCTTCACGCCAAAGGAAAGCCACTGGCGAGAAGGCGCGGGGCATGTGATCGACCCGTTTCGGCCCCAAATTCAGCCCGGAGGATTCAATACGGCGCGCGAGCTCGATTTTGATCGCGAGCGCCACTTTGAGGCGGTGCGCAAGGCGTTTGAGACGCTCGACGTCTTTGTATTCACGTTGGGCCTGACCGAGCTTTGGCGGTCGCGCGAGGACGGCGCGGCGTTTCCGCTCTGTCCGGGGGTCGCGGGAGGCGACTACTCGCCTGCGCGACATGAATTCGTCAATCTAAGCGTCGACGAGATCGTCTCCGACATGACGGCCTTCCTTCGCGGTCTCCGCGCCGTCAATCCCGCCGCGCGGGTGATCTTGACCGTTTCGCCCGTACCGCTCGTCGCCACCGCCGAGGCGCGTCATGTTCTGACGTCGACCATGTATTCGAAGTCGGCGCTGCGCGTCTCCTGCGATGCGCTTTCGCGCACGTTCAGTCAGGTCGCCTATTTTCCTTCATACGAGATTGTCGCCGGCGGCTACGCGCCGACGGATTATTTCGCGTCCGATCGGCGCAGCGTCACGCCCGAAGGCGTGGCCCATGTCATGCGGGTGTTCGAGCGGCATTTCATCAAGCGCAACGCCGCCGGCGAAGCATTGCGCGGCGCGTTGCGCGCGCTCGGCCCGACGCGGTCCGCGCCGGCCGAAGACCCGATCGCCGCCGCGATGCGCGTGATGTGTGACGAAGAGGCTTTGGCCCTGGAGCGAATCGGGCCGTCGTCCAGCGAAGAGCCGTCGGCAGCAGAACCGGCGCTCCAGAATGAGTCAGGAAAAGAATCTGCCGCGCATGAAACGCTCGCCGACAAGCCCGAACGTGAGGCTGATTCCGCCGACCCAGTAAACGAGCGACTTGTTGACTAGCTGGGGATCGTAGCTCGCGTAATAGGCTGACCGCAGCCATTCCACGAGCTGCGTCAGAGGATTATACGCCAAATATTCGCGAAGATTTGGGGGTATTGCATTCGGCGGCAAATAGGCGCCTGAAATCATGTAAAGGCCGATCATGACGAGGATGAAAAACGTCAGAAAGTGAGGTCCCACAATCGCGCACATAACCACGTTGAGAAAGCCGAGCCCGATCCCCAAAAATATGGCGGCGCCGATCGCCTTGGACGCTTCGGCCATGTCTGGCGGCAAAATGTCGATATCGAACAGACTGATTGCAAACATGAAGACCGCAAGTACGATCACGGCGTTGAGCATTTCGAGGATGCAACGACTAAAAATGAGATGAAGCGGCTGAATGGCCGGTATGTACAACAACTGACGATTCTGCGGAATGCCCATCGCCAGCAGGCGCGCGGGATAGAAGCACAGGATGTACGGCACGATGGCTGTGCCCACGAAGACTGCAGGGCTGTCGCCAACAGGCGCGATCGACATCCTGATCGCGTAAACCAGCGTCATGATGCCCAAATGCGACAACGGCCAGGCGATCGCGATCAAATAGCCGATATGGCTGGCTCCGAAACGCGTACGCATGTCTTGGATCAAGACGGCCCGCATGACGCGACGAAACACTGTGAGCTGGTCGCCCAGCTTCGCGCAGCGCTCCTGCAGAAGCGAGTCAATGGCCAAGCTCATCATATTGCTCCGACGTCCAGACGAATCGAGAAATTTCAGAGGAGATGGGCGGAATCATGACGCCGCCGCCGAGCCGATCCGCATTGCGCGATGCGCTCGGCATTTCGATCGCCCCCGACGCGCCGCGTTTGAGCCGGAAACCTCATCAATTCACGAAATTTTTACGATATTTCGAGATTTCCCCGGCGCACGCGCAGGCGGGCGACGCGCGCGAATTTCCGCGCGATCATACCGTCGATCTGAAAGCCGCCCGACCGCCGCCAGCGCGCCCCGCACGCTCATCAGCAGCGACGCTTAGAGCGCTTCCCGATCACATGGAATCATGTGATCGATAAGGAATCGCTCAAAATCAAAACGTTGGAGCAGGTTCTCATCGAAAAAGTCTGTCAACTTTTTCGGAACCTGCTCTAGTCGGTCAGCGCCGGGCTTTCGCGATAGCGCAAGGGGAAGAGGCGTTTGAGATTGTCGATCTTCGGCAAATCATTATAGACAATGTAAGGCTGCGCGGGATGGCGAATGAGATAGTCCTGGTGATAGGTCTCCGCCGGATAGAAAGCCTGGAGCGGCTCCAGCCTGGTGACGATCGGCGCTGAGAACGCCTTGGCGCTGGAAAGCTGCGCAATATAGCCACGCGCGATTTTTTCCTCTTCCGGACTCGTCACGAAAATCGCCGAGCGATATTGCGTTCCCACATCGGGCCCCTGGCGGTTGAGCTGCGTCGGATCATGGGCGACGGAAAAATAGACTCGCAACAATTCGCCAAGGCTCACTTCTTTTGGATCGTAAGTGATCTCGACCGACTCCGCATGGCCGCTGTCGCCCTGCGACACCCTGTCGTAATGCGCCGTCTCCTTTTCGCCGCCCGCGTAGCCGGACACGGCGCGCGACACGCCCTTGACGTGCTGAAACACGCCTTGCACGCCCCAAAAGCAGCCGCCGGCGACGACGAGCTTTTGTTCGCCGCCGCTCGCGGCAGGCGGATCATATGCGGGAGGAGGCAAGACGACGGCGCGTTCCGCGGCGCCGGCGTGCGTCGTGGCAAGTATCGTCAGAACGGCGATGAGAAAGGGGGCGCTTCTCATGAGGAATTTCTCAAGCCTGTCCGCGGCCGACGAAACGCAGCGCGACGCCGTTCATGCAGTAGCGCAGCCCCGTCGGCTTCGGACCGTCAGTGAAGACATGGCCGAGATGCGCGTCGCAGCGCCTGCAGGAGACGGCGACGCGTTTCATGCCGAATGACATATCGGCGCTTTCGACGACATTCGCTTTTGAAATCGGCGCGAAGAAGCTCGGCCAGCCGGTGCCGGAGTCATATTTGGTCTTTGAATCGAACAGCGCCGTGTCGCAGCAGACGCATCGATAGAGTCCGTCGGCGTGATTGTCCCAATAGGGTCCGGTGAAGGCGCGCTCCGTGCCCTCCTTGCGCGTCACCTCGAAGGCGAGCGGCGAGAGTTGCGCGCGCCATTCCGCCTCGGACTTGACGACTTTCTCGACGCGCGAAAGCCCAAGGCTCTTGCCGCTAGCGTCGAATGACTCGATCTCGATCAGGTCGCCGGCGGCGCGCGCCCTACCCGCAAAGACCATAAAGGCGGCGCAAGATAAAAGGTTGCGACGGTTCACGATGGGCTCCCGCGTTTTCGCTTCTTAATTCGTGCGCAGGCAGGAAATGTTACGCGGCTCTTGAGATTTTTGAGATCACCGGCGTCCGAAGAGCTTTTCGATGTCGGCGAGCTTCAGCTCGATATAGGTCGGCCGGCCGTGATTGCACTGGCCGGCGCCGGGCGTCGCCTCCATTTCGCGCAGAAGCGCATTCATCTCCGGCGCCGAAAGCCGTCTGCCGGCGCGGACCGAATGATGGCAGGCGCAGGTCGCGAGCACATGGTCGAGCCTGCGCGAAAGGCCGCGCGCGTCGCCCTCCTCGGCAAGAAGATCGGCGATATTCTCGACGAGCCGCGCGCAGTCGATGTCGCCGAGCAGGGCCGGCGTCTCGCGCACGAGCATGGCGCCGGGGCCGAAGGGTTCGAGCGTCAGGCCGAGCGCGGTGAGTTCTTCCAGCGCTGGCGCGAGCGCAGCCATGCGCGCGTCGTCGAGTTCGATAACGGCGGGGATCAGCAGCATTTGTCGCGCAACGCCATTTTCCTCGCGCTGGCGTTTCAGCTTCTCGTAAACGATGCGCTCATGCGCCGCGTGCTGGTCGACGATGACAAGACCGTCGCGCGTCTGGGCGATGATATAGGTTTCGTGCAGCTGCGCCCGCGCCGCGCCAAGCGGCGACTCGGCCTCATGCGCGGGCGCCTCATGCGCGCGGGCGTCGGCCATCGGCGCGCCGGCGTCGAAAGCGGCCTGCGGCGAGTCCTCGAAGCCTGAGGGCGCGTAAGGCGAGCGCGCGACGCTCCAATTCGCCGGTGCCGGCGCGCGGTATTTTGCGCCATTGTCGCGCGCGAGAACATCGATCGCCGCCCGCGCCCCCGTATCGGCGCTGCGGCGACTCTTGTCGCCGAGCGCCTGCTTCAGCGCGCCAACGACAAGGCCGCGCACGAGGCCGGGATCGGCGAAGCGCACCTCCGCCTTCGCCGGATGAACGTTGACGTCGACGATGCGCGGATCGCAGTCGATGAAAAGCGCCGCGACCGGATGGCGGTCGGAACTTAGAAAATCGAGATAGGCGGCGCGGATGGCGCCAGCGAAGAGCTTGTCGCGCACAGGCCGTCCATTGACATAAACATATTGCATCTGGGCGTTGCCGCGACTGTAGGTCGGCAGGCCGGCAAGGCCGAAAAGACACACGCCTTCGCGCGCGGCGTCGAGTTGAAAGGCGTTCGCCGCAAACTCATCGCCAAGAATTTGAAAAATGCGACGCGCCTGATCGGCGCCGCAGGCGGCATAGTCGAAGAGCGCGCCGCTGTCGGCGGACAGCGCGAATCTCACTTGCGGATTGGCCATGGCGAGACGCTTGACGACATCGACGATCGCCGACGTCTCGCTGCGCTCGGTCTTTAAAAATTTCAGCCGCGCCGGCGTCGCCGAAAAGAGCGCGCGCGCCTCGATTTTGGCGCCGCGGGGCCAGTTGGAGGGGGTCAGCCCGCGCTTCTCGCCGGCTTCGACCCGGATCGCGAAGCCGTGCGGCGCGCCCGCCGCGCGGGTTTCGATCAAAAGATCAGCGACCGCGGCGATCGAGGGCAGCGCCTCGCCGCGAAAGCCGAGCGTCGCGATATTCGTCAGATCGCCGTCGGGAATTTTCGACGTGGCATGGCGCTCGATCGCGAGCGCGAGATCGCGCTCGTCCATGCCGCATCCGTCGTCGATGACGCGGATCAGCCGCTTGCCGCCCGCTTCGATCGCGACGTCAATGCGCGTCGCGCCGGCGTCGAGCGCGTTCTCGACGAGTTCCTTGACGGCCGACGCCGGCCGCTCGACCACTTCGCCGGCGGCGATGCGATCGACGAGAATGGGATCGAGGCGGCGAATAGGCATGGGCGGATCGGCTCAGCAGGCCAGAGTTTTGTGGAGTATAGCGGTTTCGGGAGAGCAATCGCTATGACGGACGCGAGAAGCGGCGCGCGCATCCATGATGGAAGCCGAAGGCCTAAACCGCCGCAAGGGCTTTCGGCGCGGGGACGCCCAAAACGAGCCTCTTGGAACTATACCCCTTGGGGTATATATTAGCGCATTGGCTAGGAGCAGATTTGCGGATTTTAAAAACCAAGTGGTTTGCGCGGTTTGCACGAAAGGAAAAGGTCGGGGATGCGCGGCTGCGCGAAGCGATCGACCGCGCGGGGAAGGGCGGCATTGACGCCGCGCTTGGCGGCAACCTTATCAAGCAGAGGGTTGCGCGGGACGGCGGGGGGAAGTCTGGCGGATTCCGCACCATCGTCGCCTTCCGCGCGAAGGAGCGAAGCATTTTTCTTTACGGCTTCGCCAAGAACGAGCGGGACAATATCGACGCGGAGGATTTGGAGCTTTTGAAAAAACTGGCGCTGCAATTCCTGCCGATGCGCGCGGCGGAGATTGAAAAAGCGATCGAGGAAGGCGAACTCATCGAGGTGGAGCATGACGACGAAGGCGAAAAAGAAATTTCGCAGCAAAATCGCGGAAGCGGCGCATGAGACCGCCAGCGACCTGCATCGCATTGGCCTCCTCGACGCCAGGACGATGCGCGAATTCGACGCGGCGTGTCTCACCACGATCGAGCCGCTGACGGGCAAGCAAATCCTCGCGCTGCGCGAGCGCGAAGGCGTGAGCCAAGGCGTGTTCGCCCGCGTATTGAACGTAAAGCCGAAGCTCGTGAGCGAATGGGAGCGCGGCGAAAAGAAGCCAAGCGGCCCCTCGCTCAAGCTGCTGTCGATTGTGAAAGCGCGCGGTCTTGAGGCGATAATTTGATTCGAAAAAATCTACCTTTTGCAGGGCTACCATTCAGGGACGGCCAAATTGAAAACATCTTTAGCGTAAGCTCGTAAGACGGCCTCGCTCAAAGAGTTCAATTCGAGCCGATGCGTAGCAGGGTTTTGAGGAGAGCGTTCCGTAATTAGCCGAAGCCAAGCGGTGTCATGTACCACTATACAATTCCCATATTTTTCATCTCGCCACTCTGCCAGCCGAATTAAATCGGTGGGAAAATCGCCAATAAAATTGAAGCTCCCTTTTGGGAGCTGGCCCTTTTGGGGAAAACTATCGCTTATCCACCCCTGCAACGTAGCTATCGTGAGAGCATCAGATTGATCAGCAGCAGCCTTCAGGTCATCATTGGTCTCGTCCTCGGGATATAAAAGAGTAACATGCACACCCATATCAACAAGCGCGGAAACGAGAGGCTTGAAATCCAGATCGCCGGTTATGAGCGTGCAGGATGCAAACAGTCCTCGGCTCGCCATAGAAAGAGTGTCAACTGCGAGTTGAACATCAACCATCTTCTGCTCATTCCCTCGCCTGCGGCGATGACGAGCCTCACCGGTACGAACGTGATATCTAGCAGCCTGTCGGACTGATGTTTGGGGTTTTGCGGCGAGGCTGGATTGCCGCCTTTCGCGTTTGTTTTGCGTTTGATCTCCTCCCAAACGCTCACTGAGGCGCCCATTGCGACCCTCGCTTGG
>VGEB01000099.1 GCA_016869435.1 Alphaproteobacteria bacterium
TCAAATCCGTCGGATAACGTTTGGTCTTCTTCTCGATGTCGGCCATCCGGCCACGATTCGCTCGGGTCCACATCCCCAGCTTGAATCACGCCGAAGCCCAGCCTTCAACCATTCTCAAACAGTCTCTTAGAGGTCCTTCGAGTTCTGCGGGCAGCCACAGGCGGCGTCGCAGGCCTTCTTGTTGGCGGCGACTTCGGCTTGATTGGCGCCATAGTTCATCTTACGCGAGATGTATTCGTCATCGCACTTTTCGGCGCATTTGGCCTGCTTGTCTTCGTCCGCCTTACGGACGTCGCATTCCGCGAAGGCCGGGCTGATCATGCCGACGACGAGAGCCGCCGCCGTCACAATGGCGTATTTCCTCATATTAGTCGCTTCCTTAACTAGCCCTTCGGGCGTCTATACTTCGGCTGCGTTCGACCCCTCCCGCCTTGGAACAGCAACGGCCTCACATAACGCAACGAGCGGCGGGACGATGTCGTAAGTGGCGATACATGTCAATTGCGCGTCACGTCGATGACGGGTCGCGCGGCTCCGGCAAGAGGCGGCGCCGTCTGGGAAAAATCGTTTTTTTCCTGTGACTTGGGCAACATGGTCGCAGCGTCTCGCATGGTCGTCGGCGCCGCGCAAAAGGGGCGCGCGAACGATCGCGCGCCCTGACTCGTCGCTCAATCCGCTGTGAGGTCAGAGGCCTTTCGAGTTTTGCGGGCAGCCGCATTTCTCGTCGCAAGCCTTCTTGGCGGCCTTGATCTTGCTCATATCCGCGGTAAAGCCCATCTGGTCCTTGAGGTAAGCGTCCTCACACTTACTGGCGCAAACAGCCTGCTCATCATCGGAGTGCGTGTCGCAGCTGATGCGCGTCGCCTGGCTCTGCGCGCGCTGGCCGACGGCGGCGTCAAAAGCGAACGACGGCGCCGTCGCCGCAAGAAGCAGAGCGGCGGCCGCCGTAAGGGCATATTTATGCATATGTTGATTTCCTCTTCTTCGCGTCATGACTTTTTCTTTTTCTAGAGCGCTGCGTTGAACGCATTCCAACCGCAACGGCCCGAATTCAACGCAAAGCGCGACAACGCTGTCGGAGGACATTGAGCGAGTCAATCGTTTTTTTTGCGAGATTTAAGGGGCGAGTTGTCGCAACACATATGGAAGAATGCCGCCGTTTTTGAAGTATTCTAACTCGTCCAACGTATCGATGCGCGCGAGCAGCGCCGCGGCTTTGCTGGACCCATCCGGGAAAGAGATCGAAGCGACCAGCGTCTTGCGCGGGGCGAGTCCCTCGCGCAAGCCATGAATCGTTACGGTCTCGTCGCCCTTTAAGCCGAGCGTGTCCCAGCCCGTTCCTTCCGCAAAGGTGAGCGGCAGCACCCCCATGCCGACGAGATTGGAGCGGTGGATGCGTTCGAAGCTTTTCGCGATCACGGCGCGAACGCCAAGCAGCATGGCGCCCTTCGCCGCCCAGTCGCGCGACGAGCCATTGCCATATTCGGCGCCGGCGAAAACGACGAGCGGCGCGCCCTCGGCGCCGTAGCGCATGGCGGCGTCATAGATCGACATGATCTCGCCGCCCGGATAATGCCTGGTGAGCCCGCCCTCGGGCGTCATCCCTTTCTCGTCGCGCATCATGTGGTTCTTGATGCGGATGTTGGCGAAGGTCCCGCGCATCATCACTTCGTGATTGCCGCGCCGCGTGCCGTATTGATTGAAATCGGCGGGCTGGACGCCGTGCTCGATCAGCCATCTGCCGGCGGGCGACGCCGCCTTTATCGAACCTGCGGGCGAGATGTGATCGGTGGTGATCTTGTCGCCAAAGAGCGCGAGTATGCGCGCGCCGACGATGTCTTCGACCGGTTTGGGCGCGTGTTTGAGTCCAACGAAATACGGCGGGTCGCGCACATAGGTGGACTCATCGTCCCAGCCGTAGGTCTCGCCGCTTGGCGCCTCCACCGCGCGCCAGTGTTCGTCGCCCGAAAAGACGTTGGCGTAGGTTTCGCGGAAGAGATCGCGCGTCACCTGATCGCGAACGAACGCCGCAATCTCGGCGCTCGCCGGCCATAAGTCGCGAAGATAGACCGGCGCGCCGGCTCGGTCATGCCCGAGCGGCTCCTTCGTCAGGTCGATGGCGACAGTGCCCGCGAGCGCGTAGGCGACGACAAGCGGCGGCGAGGCAAGGTAATTCGCCTGGACGTCCGGATTGACGCGCCCTTCGAAATTGCGATTTCCCGACAGCACAGACGCTGCGACGAGGTCATGCGCATTGATCGTCTTCGAGATTTCGAGCGGCAATGGCCCGGAATTGCCGATGCAGGTCGTGCAGCCGAATCCGACGAGATTGAAGCCGAGATCGTCGAGATATTTCTGTAGCCCGGACTTCGCGAGATATTGGGCGACGACCTGACTGCCCGGCGCGAGCGAGGTTTTCACCCAGGGCTTCGTCTTCAATCCGCGGGCGATGGCGTTGCGCGCCAGCAGTCCCGCGCCGATCAGCACGTTCGGATTGGATGTGTTGGTGCAGGAGGTGATCGCCGCGATGACGACGTCGCCATGGCCAAGGTCGAAACATTCGCCCTCGACGCCATAACGCCGTCCGAGCCCGTCTTCCTTTTTATATTCGGTGGCGAGCGCGCCGAGAAACGCCGAGCCGACTTCCGAAAGCGACGCGCGGCTCTCCGGGCGTTTCGGACCGGCGAGAGAGGGCGTCACCTCTCCAAGGTCGAGGGTCAGCGTATCGGTGAATTCCGGATCAGGCGCCCCCGGCTCGCGCATCATGCCCTGCGCGCGGGCATAGGCCTCGATCAACGCAAGACGCTCGTCGGCGCGACCCGACATGCGCAAATAGGCGAGCGTCTCCTGGTCGATCGGGAAGAAGCCGCAGGTCGCGCCATATTCGGGCGCCATATTGGCGATCGTCGCGCGGTCGGCGAGGCTCATGTGATTCAGGCCCTCGCCGAAGAACTCGACGAATTTTCCGACCACGCCTTTTTTGCGCAGCATTTGCGTGACGGTCAGCACGAGGTCGGTCGCTGTCACGCCTTCCTTCGGCGCGCCGACGAGCTTGAAGCCGATCACCTCAGGCGCCAGCATCGACAGCGGTTGGCCGAGCATCGCGGCTTCGGCCTCGATGCCGCCGACGCCCCAGCCGAGAACGGCGAGGCCGTTGATCATGGTCGTATGCGAATCAGTGCCGACCAGCGTGTCGGGATAGGCGAATTCGACCGTCTTGCCGTCGACGCTTTCGGCGCTGGTCCAGACGGTCTGTCCGAGATATTCGAGATTGACCTGATGGCAGATGCCCGTGCCCGGGGGCACGACGCGGAAATTGTCAAAGGCCGACTGGCCCCATTTCAGGAAGCGATAGCGCTCGCCGTTGCGCTCATATTCCAGTTCGACATTGCGGGCGAACGCCAGCGGCGTGCCGAAACTGTCGACGATCACCGAATGATCGATGACCAGATCGACCGGCACACGCGGATTGATCTTCTGCGCGGTCCCGCCGAGCGCGACGACGGCGTCGCGCATCGCCGCAAGATCGACGACCGCCGGCACGCCGGTAAAGTCCTGCATCAGCACCCGAGCCGGCCGGAAGGCGATTTCGCGCTCTGTCTTGCCTTTTTCGTCGAGCCATTTGGCGAAGGTTTCGATCGACTCCCTGGTGACCGAACGGCCGTCTTCATTGCGCAGCAAATTTTCAAGAACGACCTTGAGCGAAAAAGGCAGGCGGGAAACGCCGCGCAGCCCGTTTTCCTCCGCAGCCTTCAGTGAAAAAAATTGATAGGACCGGTCTCCGACGGCGAGAGTCTGGCGGGCGTTGAAACTATCGAGGGAAGCCATGGAAGGGTCCTTGCGGCGGCGAAAGGCCCGCTCTTTCTAGAAAATTCCATGCCAGAGGGGCAAATGAAAAGACGCGTCCAAAATCGCGCTTGTCAGGCGCGCCGCTCGCCGCGCAGGGACCGTTCCTCCATTCGCGCCAGGAAGATAAAGGACAGGCCGACGCAGATCGCCAGCGCGAGAAAAACCAGACGAAAGCTCGAGAGCAAAGCCCCGCCGTCGGCGTCGGCCTTGAGATCCTCCAGCAATTGCGCGCGGCCGCCGCCAATCGCCAGCGCGGCGAAAAGCGCGACGATCGCCCCAGCCGCGAGCTGCCGGAAGAATTGCATCGACGCGGTCGCTGTGCCGAGATCGCGGGAATCCACCGCGTTCTGCACCGAAACGGTGGCGACCGGCAGCATCGCGCCAACGCCGAATGTCGTGATGGTGAGCAGGGCGTTGAGCGGGAGCAGCGCGCCGCGCGCGCCCGCGCTCATCATCGCCGCCGCGCCGAGCGCAGCGAGACAGCCGGCGCCAAGGCCGATGAGCGGCGGCGCCTTATAGTGCTTGAGATGCGCCATCAATCGACCCGATAAAGTGGCGCCGGCGACCGTGCCGACCATCAGCGGGATAAGCGTCAGTCCCGAGTCGCTGGCGTTCATGCCGCCGCAGATTTCGTAATAGATCGGCATCACCACCGAGAGGCCGACGAAGCCGCCGAGCCCGAAAGAGCTCGACAAAATGGCGTCGCGCACGATCCGCAGCCCGAGAATGCGCAAGGGAATGAGCGGCTCTTCGGCGCGCGCGGTGCGCCAGGCGAAGAGCGACCAGGCAAGAGCCGAGGCGGCGAAGAGGCCGACGATCGGCGCCGAGCGCCAGGGATAGCGAACGCCGCCCCAGCCGAGCGCCAGGACGAGAATCCCGGAGGCGGCGATCAGCAGCGCCGCGCCCAAATAATCGACGCGGTGAGGATGGCGCCGCTCCGGCAACAGCTTTAGGCGCGCATTGACGATGACGAAGGCTGCGAGACCAAGCGGCAGATTGATCCAGAAGATCAGCGACCAATGCCAATATTGCGCAAAAAGGCCGCCGAGCGCCGGGCCGGCGATGCTCGACGTGACGAACACCGCGGCGAAATAGGTTTGGTATCGGCCGCGCTCTCTGGGCGCGACGAGATCGGCGACAATCGTCTGACCCAGTGAAATCAGGCCGCCGCCGCCCAACCCCTGTATGACTCTCGCCCCGGCGAGCGCCGCCATGCTCGGAGCCAGGGCGCAGGCGACCGAACCGATGACGAAAGTGGCGACGCCGACAAGAATGACGCGCCGGCGCCCATAGACATCGGCGAATTTGCCGTAGAGCGGCGTCACCACCGTCGCGGCGATGAGATAGGCGGTTACGATCCAGGGCAGGTTCTGAGGGTCGCCGAGGTCCGCCGCAATGGTCGGCATGGCGGTGACCACAATCGTCTGGTCGAGGGCCGACAGAAGCATCGCAAGGCCGAGCCCGAACATGACCTGTCGCAGTTCGGCGGCGTTTGGCGGCGTGTTGGCGGACATGACCTCGGAGCGGCGGAATGGAGGAGCAGCCTATACAATGTTGCGGCGCCAAACAAAACCCTCGTCGGCTCAACGGTCTTTGCCGATGATCTTCAGCAGCGCCGCCGCGTCTTCGATCCCGCATAGCAGCGGATCGTCGGCCTTGTCCGGCCTCTGGCGCGCGAGGGCGCGCAGCGCCTGTTCGGAGGCGACCGCGCGCGGCGCGACTCCGCGCCGCTTTGCAATGGCCAGCCGTTCGGCCTCGAGCGCGCGCAACAGCCGCGCCTCGTCAACGGTCAGCGGCGGGTCTTGGTCTTCCTCATCGGTCAAGGCGCCGCCCGGCGCCGGCGCGGCCTCTGGCGCATCCGCCTCGCCGTCCGCCGGGTCGCCGCGCGCCGCGAAGCCGCTGGCGAACTCGGCGCGCCAGCCGAGCGCCAGCGACGACAGGCGTCTGGGCCACGCCATCGGTCCGCCGCGGCAGTGGTCGCACCTTCCGCAGGGCGCGCTTTCTTCGCCGAATTCGGCAAGGAGGCGCTGAAAGCGGCAGCCCGGCGTCGCGGCCAGCCGCGCCATCGCCTGCCGTCTGGCGTAATCGCCGGCCGCCGCCTCATTCTCCTGCGCGGTTTGCTCCTGCGCGGTTTGCGGAATTCGCCAGCGCAGGGTCAGCTCGGCGAAGGAGAACAGCGTCAGCGCACGCGCCGGAGCGCCGTCCCGTCCGGCCCGGCCGATCTCCTGATAATAACCCTCCACCGAAGTCGGCAGATCGGCATGAACGATGAAGCGCACGTCCGGCTTGTCGACGCCCATGCCGAAGGCGATGGTCGCGACCATCACGGCGCCCTTGCGGGCGAAGAAGGCGTCCTGACTTTCCGAACGGGTGTGGGCGTCGAGCCCCGCATGATAGGGGAGCGCATCGAAGCCGAGCCGCGAGAGCTCCCGCGCGAGCGCGTCGGTCCTATTGCGCGAGTTGCAATAGATGATGCCGCTTTCTTTTCCGGCCACGCGGCCCTTGCGCGCGAATTCGACGATCTGGGAGAGGCCCGAGCGCTTCTTTGCGAAATCGAGCGACAGATTCGGCCGCGCGAAGGAGCGCTGAAAAATCTGAGGCGGCCGCGAAAACAGGGCGCCGGCGATGTCGTCGCGGGTGCGCGGACCGGCCGTCGCGGTGACGGCGAGCACCGGCGGCGCGCCGAGCTTTCGCGCAATTTCGCCGAGCGCGCGATAGTCGGGACGAAACTCATGGCCCCAATGCGAGACGCAATGCGCCTCGTCGATCGCGAACAGCCTGATGCGAATGCTGCGCAGCAAATGCTGCGTTCCCTCCTGGGCGAGACGCTCCGGCGCAGCGTAAAGGAGCCGCGCCCGGCCCGAGGCGACAGCGTCGATCGACGCCATGGCTTCCTCGTCCCCCTGCATCGAATGCAGCGCGACCGCCGCGACCCCCTTGTCGGATAGGGTGCGCAATTGGTCGCGCATCAGCGCGATCAGCGGCGAGCAGACAAGGACGAGTCCCGCGCCTGGGGCGGCGGCGGGGAGCTGATAGAGGAGCGATTTGCCGGAACCCGTCGGCATGATGGCGATGGCGTCGCGGCCGGCGAGCGCCGCCTCGAGCACCTCGGCCTGGCCCGGCAGAAAGTCCGAAAAGCCGAATTTGCTGCGCAGCAATTCCCGCGCTTCGGCCAGTCCCGCGGTCATGGCGCCGCCTGCGACAGCAGCGCTTCGGCGATCTCGCGCCATTCTTGTTCGAGCGCGCCCTTATGGCGCTCTCGCCCCGCACGACGATACCAATAGAAGGCGTTCGAGAGATCGCCTTCCTTGCGATGAAGATAGGCGTGGACCCACATGCTGTCGGGATCGGATTTGTCGTCGACGCATTTATGCGCCGCGTTCCAGTCGCCCTTGGCGTCAAACCACAGCGCGCGAAGCGGCGGCGGGAGGTCTGGGCAGTCGGCCCCGGAAAGTGAAGCGAGAAAAGTGTCGATGGTCATCGGTTTCATCGGTTTCAGCTGAAGAAGGCTTAAAGGCGTCATCTAAGCTGCAACGCCTTCTCACCAGTGCGGCATGAGGAAACGAAGCCCCAAAAAGGGGTTTTGTAAAATGTTCCATGTATGTTCTTTTTTCGGAAACGATTTGTGAGTGGGCGCGTTGAGATGGTGTGTTACGCGTTAAGAAAACATAAGCGCCTGATTCGAACGGGCTAGGAGGACTGCGATGAAAAAGCTAAAAGTGAAAGAGATCAGTGAAGGTCTGCATCGTAGCGAGGTTATAGTCAGTGTTCACACTACGGGCGGCGACGAAGGTCTCGTTCTTGACAGGCGATCTCTGCAGAATGGCTACATCGCCGTTGGTTACCCCATTAGGGTAGATGGGGACTCTTATTTAGTAGAACTTCCGAGAGAGACATCCTCCGGTAGTTGGCGTGTTTGGGTTGATGGCAGTCAGTTAGATGCAGCGCCCGAAAAGGAAGTGGCGTGATTCTTACCGACAGAGAGATCCGCACAGCAATAAGAAAGGGAGCTATTGTTATTGAACCGTCCCCTTCTGAAAAGGCTTATAGCTCGACGAGTGTTGACTTAACTCTTGATTCAGAGCTTACCATCTTTAACGAACAAAAGGATGATTTCGGAATACTTACTGTATTAGATCCAACAAATCGAAAGGTTGATGCTGAAGAGGCTCTGAAGTCACTAACTACAAAAATAACAATTTCAGATGACGGATACGACCTACCTAAAAACAAGCTGATACTAGCCTTTACGAAAGAATATATTGATCTTCGTCAGGATACGAAATATGCCGCCCGCGTCGAGGGAAAAAGTTCATTAGCCAGATTAGGTCTGTCCGTGCATATTACAGCGCCAACAATACATGCTGGTTTCGATGGATGCATTCGTTTAGAAATTGTAAATCATGGTCCGCTTCCTATCAAGCTTAGGCATGGCATGCCTATATGCCAACTTAGTATTTGAGCAGACATTAGGAACTCCTGACAAAGGGTATAGCGGCCAATTTTCTGGTCAAAAAGCTAAGTAACGTTAAAGACCCCATTGGCCTAGCTCGAGTTATGTTTGGCCGGCACCCGACGTTGACTCCCGTGCCCATCGCGCATAAAAACCGGCCACATCTCGAAAGAGAAGCCTAAAACCCGCCGAGCCGCCCGAGAGGCGGCAGGCCAACGCCCGGCAGCGCGACGCGCCCCCGGGCGCGTTTTGCTTTGGAGCGCCGTCCGCTCCCTCAGGAGAAAACCATGTTCGAGAGCCTTTCCGACAAGCTCTCCGGCATTTTCGACAAGCTGACGCGGCGCGGCGCGCTTTCCGAAAGCGACGTCAACGAGGCGCTGCGCGAAATCCGCCGCGCCCTGCTCGAGGCCGACGTCGCGCTCGACGTCGTGCGCTCCTTCACCGACAAGGTCCGCGACCGGGCGGTCGGCGCCGGCGTCATCAAATCGGTGACGCCCGGCCAGATGGTCGTCAAAATCGTCAACGACGTGCTGATCGAGACGCTCGGCCAGGACGCGCAGTCGATCGACCTCGCCGCGACGCCGCCGGTCGCGATCATGATGGTCGGCCTGCAGGGCGCCGGTAAGACCACGACGACCGCCAAGGTCGCCAAGAGGCTCAAGGAGCGCCAGGGCAAGCGCGTGCTGATGGCGTCGCTCGACGTCAAGCGCCCGGCGGCGCAGGAGCAGCTCGCCGTGCTCGGCCGGCAGGTCGAGGTCGACACGCTGCCGATCGTCTCGGGCCAGACGCCGGTGCAGATCGCCAAGCGGGCGATGGACGCCGCGCGGCTGCAGGGCTTCGACGTCGTGCTGCTCGACACCGCCGGACGTACGCATATAGACGAGCCGCTGATGCAGGAGATGGCGGAGATCAAGACCTCCGCCAAACCGCACGAAATCCTGCTGGTCGCCGACGCCCTGACCGGCCAGGACGCCGTCAATCTCGCCACGAATTTCGACGAGCGGGTAGGGCTGACCGGCATTGTATTGACGCGTATGGACGGCGATGGCCGCGGCGGCGCGGCGCTCTCCATGCGCTATGTCACCGGCAAGCCGATCAAGCTGATCGGCGTCGGCGAAAAGATGGACGCGCTCGATGAATTCTCGCCGACGCGCATCGCCAATCGCATTCTCGGCATGGGCGACATCGTCGCCCTCGTGGAAAAGGCCGCCGCCGCGATCGACGCCGAACAGGCGCGCAAGGCCGCCGAGCGGATGGCCAAGGGCAAGTTCGATCTGCAGGACCTCTGCGACCAGCTCTCACAGGTCGAAAAGATCGGCGGGCTGGGCGGCATCATGGGCCTTCTGCCCGGCGTCGCCAAAATGAAGGACCAGATCGCCGCCTCGGGCTTCGACGACAGGATGGTGAAGCGCCAGCGCGCCATCATTCTCTCGATGACGCCAAAGGAGCGGCGCAATCCCGATCTGCTGAAAGCCTCTCGCAAGAAGCGCATTGCGGCGGGCTCCGGCGTCAAGGTCGAGGAGATCAACAAACTCCTCAAGCAGCATCGGCAGATGGCCGATCTGATGAAATCCTTCGGCGCCGGCAAGCGCGGCGGGATGATGGGCAAAGCGGCGCAGATGATGGGGCTTGGCCCCGGCATGCAGATGCCGTCGCAGGAAGAGCTGCAGAAACTGCAGGAGAAGCTCGGCGTTCAGCCGCCGAAGGGGACCCCCGGCGGCATTCCGGCGGCGGCGCCGCCCGATCTTTTAGGCAAACCGAGCCTGCCGGGGCTCGGCGGCGGACTGCTGAGCGGGCTCAACCCGTTCGGAAAGAAGAAATAGGCGATCGGTCTTCGGCAGTCGGCAGTCCGTTTTTTCGACCTGCCGACTGCCGAAGACCGACTGCCCCGATATCAACCAAGCAGGAAAGAGAACATGTCGCTTAAAATTCGTCTCGCCCGCGGCGGCGCCAAGAAACGTCCCTTCTATCGCGTGGTCGTCGCCGATTCGCGCGCGCCGCGCGACGGCCGCTATATCGAAAAGATCGGCTATTTCGATCCCTTGAAGGAGAAGGACGCGGCCGACCGTCTGGTGCTCGACGCCGAGAAGGCGAAAGCCTGGCTCACCAAAGGCGCCCAGCCGACCGATCGCGTCGCGCGTTTGCTCGACGGCCTCGGCCTGATGAAGCGCGAGGCGGGCAACAATCCGCAGAAAGCGCAGCCCAAGAAGAAGGCGCAGGAGCGCGCCGCCGCCGCCGCGGAAGCCGCGGGCAAAGCCGCGGAAGCGCCGGCCGCGTAAATCTTCTGTGCGCGATGTTTCATTCGCCCTCATTCTGAGGAAATCGAATGAAAGAGCCCGCAAAGGCGCTCGTCCTCCTCGGCCGTTTCGGCGCGCCGCATGGGGTGCGCGGCGAAATCCGGCTGCAGAGCTTTACGAGCGATCCGCTGGCGATCGCCGCCTATGACGGAATCACCGATAAAGGCGGCGCGCGAAAATTCAAGCTGCTGTCCGTGCGTCAGCAGGGCAAGGACATGCTCGTCGCCAAAGTCGAAGGCGTTGGCGACCGCGAGGGCGCCGAGGCGCTGAACGGCGTCGAACTCTATCTGCCCCGCGAAAGGCTGCCCGCGCCGGACGAGGATGAATTTTACATCGCCGATCTCGTCGGCCTTCGCGCCGAGACGCCGGATGGCGCGCGCATCGGCGTGATCGTCGCCGTGCGGAATTTCGGCGCCGGCGATATTCTCGAAGTCGCGCCCGAATCGGGCGGCGAGACGCTGATGTTTCCCTTCATCAAGACGGTGGTTCCGACTGTCGACGTTCCAGGCGGGCGCGTCGTCGCCCAGCCGCCGACGGAAATCGAAACCGACGAGGAAGAAAAAGGCGCCTAGCAGCCTGTCGGACTGATGTTTGGGGTTTTGCGGCGAGGCTGGATTGCCGCCTTTCGCGTTTGTTTTGCGTTTGATCTCCTCCCAAACGCTCACTGAGGCGCCCATTGCGACCCTCGCTTGGGC
>VGEB01000100.1 GCA_016869435.1 Alphaproteobacteria bacterium
CCGATCAAGGCTCACCGACACGTCGCGCGCCCGCTCGGCATGGGTCGGGTCGGCGTCCATCAGGCGGCGGCGGATGTCCAGCCCTTCGCGATAATTCTTGAGCGCGCCTTCCAGATCGTTTCTCGAAAGCAGAACGTCGCCGATCCGATCAAGGCTCACCGACACGTCGCGCGCCCGCTCGGCATGGGTCGGGTCGGCGTCCATCAGGCGGCGGCTGATGTCCAGCCCTTCGCGATAATTCTTGAGCGCGCCTTCCAGATCGTTTCTCGAACGCAGAACGTCGCCGATCTTGTTAACGCTCACCGACACGTCGCGCGCCCGCTCGGCATGGGTCGGGTCGGCGTCCATCAGGCGGCGGCTGATGTCCAGCCCTTCGCGATAATTCTTGAGCGCGCCTTCCAGATCGTTTCTCGAACGCAGAACGTCGCCGATCCGTTCAAGAAATAGGCCGACATTCGGCGCGTCTTGCACGGCGCGCGTATTGGCGAGACCGGCGCTGTAGGCCGCCAGCGCGTCTCCCGTTGTGCCCGATATGCTTTCGAGGTCGCCCAGTTCGAGCAGCGGCCAGACATTTGTCGGATCGAGCTTTACGATTTCGCGGAATGTTTGCTTGGCGGCGGCGTAATCGAATGTCGCCTGCTGAATGCGGGCGATCTCGCTCAGGCGCACGAGCCGGCGCGCGGCGAGCCGCTGCGCCTCCTCTTTGTCCGCCTCGTCATCCTCATAGAGGAGCTTCAACGCGTCCGCCGTGCGCAACTCGCGCAACAGCTCGCGCGCTTTGGCGATGACCGCGTCGAGATCGCCTCCCAGATTGGTCGCGGGGCGCGCTTCGGAGGACTGCGCGAGGATTTGCGCCACGGCCCACTCGGCCTTTTCGCGCATCTCGTCGAGCGAGAGGTTCATCTGCCCGAGCTTCTCGAACAGCGGCTTCAGCACCTCCGGCGGCACGCCCTTCTCGCGAGCGATTTCTTTTCGGAGTTCTTTTATTTCGTCGAACGAGCGCTCGTGCAGTTCGTCGTTACGCTTCGCCGCCTTCTGAACTTCCTCGGCCGGATCAAGCGGCGGCGGCGCGGCCGCGCGCGCGAGAAAAGCGCGGATGCGCGTGTAAATTTCGTCCTTTTGGTCTTTCGGCTTGGCGATCTCTCTATGGTCCACGCCCTCAATGCCTATCGGGTCGAACCCATAAACGCCGGGATCGCCGCTGTCGGGCTTGACGATGACGCCGAGATTGACCGGCGGCAGCGGAAAGCCCCAATTCCTTTTGCGGATAATCAGCGGCTCACGCTCTGTGAGAATCAGATGGTCGATTTTCTGATTGGCCGCGATCGTCCGGTAATCCTGCGTGAGCGTCCGCAGGTTTGGATCATTGTCCGAGAGCGCGCCCGTCTCTTCGGTCGGACGCGCAATCACGCGAAGCCAGTTCGCGACGCGTCCCAGATCGGCGCCCGTATGCGGCGTCGCGAGAAAGGCCACCTTGCGCACGCGCTGCAGGAAGCTTCTGGCGTTGGAGCTGGACTTCTCGCCGATGTCGGCGTCGCGCATCATCATTTTGATGATGACGCCGCCGAGGCTGTGGCCAATGAGAAAGAGGTCCCCGCTTGCAAGGCGCGGCTCGTCATAGAGCAGCGTGAGAATCGCCTTCGCGTGATCGGCGGGATGCATGCCGCCGCTGCGCTGCCATCGGGAAGCCGGCGCGTTATAGCCGACAAGCCAGACGGCGAGGCCGTCAATCTCGTCGGCGAGCCACGCCGGCCAGACCGCTGGTCGCGCGCCGCGACTTGTCCATGTGTCGCGCGCGTCGCCGCCGAGACCGTGCAGAAAGATCGCGCTCGCCTTGTGGGCGCCGCGCGCCGGGGCCAGAAGTTCGAAATGCGCCATCCAATATCCACGCAACTATAAGTTTGCGATGATAATGGCGGTGGCGTCCGCAGACCGCAAGCGCGTCGCGACCTTCCCCCCCAACAGGCGGCTATTCTTCAGCCTTTCGACGATCTGCCTCTATTGCGCTTTTGCTGGGGCTTTGGCGCGGGGTTCGGCGTCGGCACCGGGGCCGGCGTCGCCTGAGCGATCT
Organism: Alphaproteobacteria bacterium; assembly: GCA_016869435.1. Classification (GTDB taxonomy): domain Bacteria; phylum Pseudomonadota; class Alphaproteobacteria; order Rhizobiales; family Beijerinckiaceae; genus Methylocystis. The sequence continues at coordinate 2,072 of VGEB01000100.1, forward strand.
TACGCAGATGCAGCCACCGTCGCGAATGCGCGCCGGCGACATAGCCGACCGCGACGATCACGACATAAACGATCACCAGAAAGCCGCCTCGCTCATTGGCCGAGGCCGCCTTTTCCAGAAGGCCGACAATTTCGCTTTGATCGACATATTTGTCGGCGATGACGCCGCAGATGATGCCGACAATCGGCACCAGCCAGGACGGCAGCCGGAAAAAGCCGAGCGCCGCCGCGATAACGAAAGCGACAAGCCCGAAAACATGTAAGAATTCGACCAGGATCGCCTGAATGATGAGTCCTACAAAGCGGACGAGTCTGACCATCTCACTCCCCTGAGATCATTGATTTTCATCAAGCTTACACGTTCGGCAGATGCTGCGCGAGCGCTTCGAGCACCGCCATCCGCACCGCGACGCCCATCTCGACCTGTTCGCGTATGAGCGAGCGCGCGCTGTCAGCGACGGCCGAGTCGATCTCGACGCCGCGGTTCATCGGACCGGGATGCATCACCAGCGCATCCGGGGCGGCGCAAGCGAGCTTGTCCTCATCGAGTCCGAAGAAATGGAAATATTCGCGAGCGCTCGGGGTCAGGGACCCTGCCATGCGCTCGCGCTGGAGCCGCAGCATCATGACGATGTCGGCACCCTCGAGCCCGCGCCGCATATTGTGAAACACATCGACGCCAAGCCGCGACAGACTGTCCGGCGCAAGCGTCGAAGGCCCCACCACGCGCACAACGGCGCCGAGCGCGCCGAGGAGGAGAATATTCGACCGGGCGACTCGGGAATGCAGAATGTCGCCGCAGATCGCCACTGTCAGCCCTTCGATACGGCCCTTGTTGCGCCTGATCGTCAGCGCGTCGAGCAGCGCCTGCGTCGGATGTTCATGCGCGCCGTCGCCGGCGTTGACCACGGAACAATCGACCTTGCGCGCCAGAAGATGGGCCGCTCCGGCATGGGCATGGCGGACGACGATGATGTCCGGCCGCATCGCATTGAGCGTCATCGCCGTGTCGATGAGCGTCTCGCCTTTCGACTCCGAGGAGCGCGCGACCGACATGTTCATCACGTCGGCGCCCAAACGCTTGCCGGCGATCTCGAAGGACGCCTGGGTGCGCGTCGAGGCTTCGTAGAACAGATTGATTTGCGTTCGCCCGCGCAAATTCGAGCGCTTCTTGTCGACGCGCCGGGACACTTCGATCGCGTCCTCGGCCATGTCGAGGAGGGTTTCAATGTCGGGACGTGCCAGCCCTTCAATGCCGAGAAGGTGCCGGTGCGGGAAGGAAGCCTGCGTCGTCCCAGTTTGCATGCGCCGTCTATAGCAGCTTTGACAGGCGCCGGAAGCGCCCCTCGCCGCCGCGCTGGAGGTGGTTGATCGCGCGTCGGTTTCCCTTGACATATACTCGCGCCGAGCACATGTCTTGCGCAACGAAGCTTGCGAGATCTGAACCCGCGGCTTAGTCTGTAATACTTAAGGGCTCCGAGCGGATATCCGCCTCGGAGATTTTATCGGGTCTACTTATACTCAGTATGAGTATAAGTAGGAGGCGCAACGATGACTCACTTGACTGGCGATAGGCGCAACGTGTCGAGCGCGACGCGCGAGCCTCCCGCGAACGCCCTTGGCGTCGGCCCGAGGGGCCAGTTTCCAGCCCTGCCCCGCCCGGTTCTGGAATGGACGCCGGAGGTACAGGCGGCGACCGCGCATCTCTATGAGCGCGTGGCGAGAGTCATCCCGCCCGTCGAGTGGCCGTTTCACGCGCCCTATGTGAAGGCGATCAACGATCTCAAACATGTGCGCAACGCCACCATTCTCGCGCACAATTACATGACGCCGGAAATCTACCATTGCGTCGCCGATCATATCGGCGACAGCCTGCAGCTCGCCAAGCTCGCCGTAAAATCCGACGCCGACATCATCGTTCAGGGCGGCGTGCATTTCATGGCGGAAACGTCGAAGCTGCTCAATCCGGACAAAGTCGTGCTCATGCCGGACCTCAAGGCGGGCTGCTCGCTTGCAGAGTCGATCACCGGCGCCGATGTGCGCGCCTTGCGCCAGCAATATCCCGGCGTTCCGGTCGTCGCCTATGTGAACACCTCTGCCGACGTGAAGGCCGAGGTCGACATCTGCTGCACCTCGTCAAATGCGGTCAAAGTCGTCGAGAGTCTCGGCGTCGATCGCGTGATCATGGTCCCTGACCGCTATTTGGCGCAAAATGTCGCCGCGCAGACGAAGGTGAAGATCATCGCCTGGCATGGCGCCTGCGAAGTGCATGAGCGCTTCACCGCCGAAGAAATCGAGAATTATCGCGCCGATCATCCCGGCGTGCAGGTGCTGGCGCACCCCGAATGTCCGCGCGAAGTGATCGAGGTCGCCGATTTCGCCGGCTCGACGGCGGCAATGATCGACTTTGTGCGCAGCAGGAAGCCGGCTCGCGTGCTGCTCGTCACCGAATGCTCGATGGCCGACAATGTCGCCGCCGAAACGCCGGACGTCGAATTCGTGCGGCCGTGCAACTTCTGCCCGCATATGAAGCGGATCACCCTGCCGAAAATTCTCGACAGCCTGCTTTACGTCCGCGAGGAAGTCACGGTCGATCCCACAGTCGCCGCACGCGCGCGCCGCAGCGTGCAACGGATGATCGATCTGGGATAAGCTGCGCGCCGCTTCGAACTCACCTAGACAGGGCGGACCATGCCGGCGCTCGATGCGACGATTGCGGCGATCGACGCCGCCAATGCTGACGACCCTCGCCGCGTAGAGGGTCGCGCCTTCGAACTGGTCTACGCCGAGCGCATGAGCGCGCGACTCGCCGCGCTCTATCCCGACGCCTCCGATCTCCTCAAGATCGCGACGCGCGCGCAGCACCTGCGCCGCTGGGAGATCGACCGCGCGAATTATGAGGAAGGCCGTCGCGGCTATAACGACTGGCGGCGCGCCTGCCGCATCCATCACGCCAACCTCGTTGCGGACATCATGCGCGCACAGGGTTATGACGCGCCGGCGATCGCCCATGTCGGCGCGCTGATCCGCAAGGAGCAGCTCAAGAAAGATCCTGAGTCGCAAGCGCTCGAAAATATCGCCGCGATCGTCTTTCTCGAGCATTACTTCGACGATTTCCTCGAAAAACATCGAGATTACGCCGACGACAAGCTCGTCGACATTCTCGCCAAGACCTTGTGCAAAATGTCGCCCAGGGGCCATGCAGCGGCGCTCGCCCTCCCCCTGCCCCCGCGCGCCCGCGCCCTTGTCGCAGCCGCGATTGCGCGCGAAGCCGCGGCTCTCGCCCGGCTTGCCGCCGTCGCCGTCGACTAACGGTCGATGCGCAAGGATTCGCCTTCCATCATCATCGTCGGCGGTGGGCTGGCGGGCGTGTTCTGCGCGCTCAAACTGGCGCCGACGCCGGTCGCGATCTTCGCGCCAACGCCGATCGGATATAGCGGTTCATCATTTTGGGCGCAGGGCGGCATCGCCGCCGCCGTCGAAGAAGGCGATACGCCCGAAAGTCACGCCAACGACACGGTGGCGGCGGGCGGCGGCATCGTCGAAGGCGACATCGCGCTCGGCATGGCGCAGGAAGCGCGCGCCCGCGTCGAAGACCTGGCGGCGATGGGCGCCCCGTTCGATCGCTCGACCGGCGGCGGCTTCCTCCCGTCGCAAGAGGCGGCGCATTCGCGCCGGCGCATCGTTCGGGTCAAAGGCGACGTCGCCGGCCGGGCGATCATGGAAATTCTGGCGAGGGAAGTCGCCAGAACCCCGTCCATTCACATCGTCGAGGGCTATTCGGCGCAGGAAATCGTGATGCGCGCCGGCCGCGTCGTCGGCGTCCGCGCCCGCGACAACGCCGGCGTGATCCACGACACGCCCTGCGCGGCGCTCATCCTGGCGACGGGCGGCATCGGCCATCTCTACAGGGTGACCACCAACCCCTTGGAGGCGCGCGGAATTGGCGTCGCCATGGCGGCGCGGGCCGGCGCGCTGATCGCGGATGCGGAATTCGTTCAGTTTCACCCGACGGCGATCGACGTCGACGCCGATCCCGCGCCGCTGGCGACCGAAGCTCTGCGCGGCGAAGGCGCGACGATCGTCGACCGCAACGGCCGGCGCTTTTTGCTCGACATCGACCCGAAGGGCGAACTCGCGCCCCGCGACATCGTCGCGCGGGGAGTCTTCGCCAGCATCAAGGCTGGGAATGGCGCCTTCCTCGACGCCCGTTCGGCGGTCGGGGCTGAGTTCTCCGCGCGCTTCCCCACGGTTTATGGAAGCTGCATGGTCGCCGGAATTGATCCCTCGCGCGAGCTGATCCCGATCGCGCCGGCGGCGCACTACCACATGGGCGGCGTCTGGACCGACGCGCGCGGACGCACCAGCCTCGACGGGCTTTGGGCCGTCGGCGAAGTCGCTTCGACCGGCGTTCACGGCGCCAACCGCCTCGCGTCGAACTCGCTGCTCGAGGCGATCGTATTCGGGGCGCGCGTCGCGGCCGATGTGCGCACGACGCCGCTGTCGCCCGTCGACTGGCGCCCGCAGGCGGATCGGATCGAGCCGGTCGCCCGCGATCGCGATTTCGCCGCGATCGAAGAGCTGCGCGATCTGATGTCCGCGCATGTCGGCGTCATCCGCAATGGCGCGGAGTTGGCCGCCGCGGTGCGATCGATCCGCCGCATGATGTCGCGGACGAACGATATTGAGGCGCACAACATGTTGACGACGAGCCTTTTCATCGCCGCGGCGGCGCTGGCGCGGCACGAGAGCCGCGGCGCGCATTTCCGCTCGGACTTTCCGCAGCCGGACGCCGCGCTGGCGCGACGCTCGCTCAACACGCTCGACACCGTGTTGCGCATCGCCGACGAGGTTGAGGCATGAGCTGGGATTTGCCGCTGCTGCTTGTCGAAGACGCAGTCCGCGCGGCGCTCGTCGAAGATCTGGGCCGCGCCGGAGACGTCACGACGCAGGCGACGATCCCGGCAGGCGTGCGGGCGCGCGCGGCCATTGTCGCGCGGGAGTCGGGCGTCGTCGCCGGGCTTGCAGCGGCGCGCGCCGCCTTCTCCTTGATGGACCGGGACATCATGTTCGAGGCGCATGCAAGCGACGGCGCCCGCGTCTCGCCGGGAACCCTGATCGCCCGTGTTTCCGGCGCCGCCCGCCCGATTTTGTCTGCGGAGCGGGTCGCCCTCAACTTTCTTGGCCGGCTTTCAGGCGTCGCGACGCTCACCGCCCGCTATGTCAGCGCAGTCGCCGGCGCGTCGGCGCGCATCTGCGATACGCGCAAAACCACGCCGATGCTGCGCGCCTTGGAGAAACACGCCGTGCGCTGCGGCGGCGGGATCAATCATCGCTTCGGCCTCGACGACGCCGTGCTCATCAAGGACAATCACGTCGCGGTCGCCGGCGGCGTCGTTCCGGCGCTCAGGGCTGCCAAAGCGAATGTCGGCCATCTCGTGAAGGTGGAAATCGAGGTCGATACGCTCGATCAGCTTCAGGAGGTGCTTGAGGAAGGCGCCGACGCCGTGCTGCTCGACAATATGACGCTCGAGGCTCTGCGCAGCGCCGTGGCGCTCGTCGGCGGCCGAATGATCTGCGAAGCCTCGGGCGGCGTCACGCTATCGAACGTCGTGGAAATCGCTCAAACCGGGGTCGACCTGATTTCCGTCGGCGCACTGACGCACTCCGCCGTGGCGTTTGACGTCGGCTTAGATATGGAAATCAGTTGATTATTTCGAACTCGTCGGGCTGTTGCCGCGCCCCGTCGCGGGTCGCTTTCTTGGGACCGCTCGCGCTGCTATAAACCCTCTCCCCAATCTCGAAAGCCACTAGGAGCCATGCCTTCGTCCTTCCTTCGCAAGCTGATCAGCCGAGCACGGCGAAGGCTTTGGAGCTCCCCGATTTCCTCAATGCCGGGCCTGCTGCGGGCCGAGGCGACGCGCGATAAAGATATTGCGGCCGAAATCGGCGACTATGAGCGCGCCGTCGGCTTCGCGCACAGCGCGGGATCAATGCCGCTGCGCACCTTGTTGCGCATCGAACGGTTGCTGACCGGAACGTCGATCGTTTCGGCCGAGACGGGCTGCGGCAAGTCGACAATTTTTCTGTCGCGCATCGCCGAACGCCACAAGGTCTTCTGTTACGACGATCGCGGACAGACAAACTCAAGCGTCGATTACTTCTTGAACTGTCCGGCGACGCGTCAAGATCGCCTTGACCTGGTCTTCGGTCCGACTCAGCTCACGCTGCCGCGCTATGAGGACCATCTTCCCTACGATCTCGTCCTGATCGACGGACCGCACGGTTTTCCATTCCCCGATCTCGAATATTACTACTTCTATCCGCACCTGAAGACCGACGCGCTGCTGGTCGTCGACGACATCCACATTCCGACCCTCAGCCGGCTCGCCGACTTCCTCAGCGAAGACCGCATGTTCGAGAAGCTGGAATTCGTGGGCTCGACGGCCATATTTCGCCGCACCGACGCGCCGGTCTTCGACCCGCTTGGCGACGGCTGGTGGCTGCAGGATTTCAATCGCCGCCGCGCGTCCTTCTTGAAGGACATCTATCTCAAGGACGGCAAGAAGCGGGCGCCGATCTCTTTTGAAGGGATCTACTGAGCCGCGGGCGGCCTACGCCGCCGACGGCCTTCTATCCGCCTGAGACAGACGGGCCAGACGCAGGCCGCGCCTCTCAAGCATCTCCGGCAGCTTGGGCGACAGCAGGAAAGCGAGCTCCTGCTCCCGCGTAATCGTCACCGGATCGAGCTCCCGCAGGTCTTCGTCCACATGCCCAGGATGGCACATGATGAGATGTCTGCGGCCGGGCGCTCGAAGATAGCTTTGAAAGATTCTCGCATAATCAAAACTCGGATGGAAATCCGAGAATCCCGCGAAGCCGTCGTTGACGTCGAAGCCGCGCCGGCGCGCCTCCCGGCGAAAGCCGCTGGCCAGCGAAAGCGCGGAGAACGCTTTGCGGGCGTTGGCGCCACGCGCGAGGATGCGATGCACGCCGTCTCCCGCATCGCGAACCCAAACTCTGCCGCCAAGCCTTCGCGCCGCCATGGCGTCGAGCAGGGCCGATCTTATGCCGGGAAGGACGTGAATATGCTGATGACCGTCGACATGGTCCGGCGGGCGATCCATGATGGCTTCGAACCTGTCGAATTGCCGATCAATCTCCCCGCGGATTTCGTCCATTGGCAGCCGCCTGCCGTAGGCCATCTTGACGACTTGGGAGAGCGGCGGGAATTCGCCATTGGGCGCGAATTTCGGCATCGACGAGAGCGGGCGCCCCAAGGTGAGATTGAAATGCAGCCCGATGTCGGCGTCCCGTCCGCGGCGAACCAGCTCTAAACCCATGGCGGGCCAGCGAGGTCCGTTCACCAGCGCCGAAACCGCGGTCACCCGTCCAGCGTCTAGCGCCTCCAAAATGCCGGCGCTAACGCCATAAGACAGGCCATAGTCATCCGCGCACAGCGCAACAATCTGCTCCTTAGCCATCGGCCCGCCTTTCCGAATCCGGCGTTAGTCCCTATGCCCGTCCAATAAATATTGGTTTAACCCATCCATGAACAGCCCAGACGTCTCGCTTGTCATCCCTCTTTTTAACGAAGCGCAAAACCTTCGGCCGCTGGCGGCCCGAATTGAGGCCGCTCTCGACGCCTGCGACGTCTCCTATGAGGCTGTGTTCGTCGACGACGGTTCGTCCGACCACAGCCTGGACATATTGCGCGAGCTTTGCGAGGAGGAGCCGCGCTTTTGCGCCCTGTCGCTGTCGCGCAATTTCGGCAAGGAGGTCGCGATCGCCGCCGGGCTCGATCACGCGAGAGGACACGCGGTCGTGATCATGGACGCCGACCTTCAGCATCCGCCGGAAGTCATCGCGCACTTCATCGAAAAATGGCGAGAAGGCTATAAGAATGTTTACGGCCAGCGCATCGATCGCGCGACCGACCCGAAGCTGCGCGTGGCGCTCACGCGTGTCTTCTACCGTTTGCTGGAGAATTTTGGCGACGTGCGCCTGCCGCCCGGCGCCGGCGATTTTCGGCTCCTTGACCGGCAGGCGGTCGACGCGCTGCTGACGATGCGCGAGCGCGCCCGTTTCAATAAGGGCCTTTTCGCCTGGATCGGCTTCAAGTCGATCGGCGTGCCTTTCGACGTCGACGAACGCGCGGGCGGAAGGTCGACATTCAACTTCACGCGGCTCGTGCGGTTCGCGCTCGATGGGCTGATGTCCTTCTCGTCGATTCCGCTCAAGGTTTGGACCTATGTCGGACTATTGATTTCGGCCTTCGCCCTCACCATGGCGGGCTACTACTGGGTCCGCACGATGCTGTTTGGCGTCGATACGCCGGGCTTCCCGACGCTGGTGGTCTCGATCGCCTTCTTTTCCGGCGTTCAGCTGATTTCGCTCGGCGTCCTCGGCGAATATGTCGCGCGCATCTTCAACGAGGTGAAGGGAAGACCGCTCTATCTCGTCGCCGAGAGGCTAGACACAAGGGAGGCCAAGGCAAAATCAAGCGATCCGTCCAAGGAGCGGAAGGATGGATGAGCTTCTTTGGCGGTCGCGGCGCGCTCAATCCGCACATCATTAACGAGGTGCAAATTCATGAGCTCTGACGCCAGCTCTTCGCTGTTTCGCGGTAGAAACCTCATCATCGCGGCGGCGCTCATCGCGCTGTTCGCCGCCTTCGGCGTGCGCATGCTGCGCTTCGCGATGTCCGGCGGCGCGCCAAGCCTGATCGACGGCCTGCCTCAGTCAAAGACCGAGGCTGACCAGCAGGTCTTCCAGTCGCGGCTCGCCCAGCGCTTTCATCCGGGATCGACAAAAGTCAGCGATCTAATCCGCGAATTGCGCGACGAAGGATTTACGGTCGACGCGGACAAGAACGTCGCGACATATGAGCGTGGCGCGGGCATCTCCGATAAGTGCCGCCGCAGCGCCAATATTCGCTGGTCGCGGGGCGAAGGCGACGAACTCGCCGCGATCACCGGCGGCTATTCCTTGCACTGCCCAGCGCACTGACAGGGGATGTCCCGCTTGATGTTGAAAAGCGGAAATCGGCGTTGCTGGCCTGAATGCTATGCGGCTTTCGCGGTTTGAGCAAGATGCTCGTTCGATGGGACGGCGTTCGCCATGCGCTTTGCGAGCGCC
>VGEB01000101.1 GCA_016869435.1 Alphaproteobacteria bacterium
TGATCTTCTCCAGCTGCCTGATGGTCTTGTCGGCGCCCTCGCCCAGCGTGCCGGCGAAGGCGACGAAGGCGGTGCCGCCGGTGGTCAGCGCCGGCCCGAGCGACTGTTTGGCCGGCTCGACCCATGTCGGAGGCGATTTTTCGTATTTCACCGAGTACTCGAGGGCGCGCTTGTCGAACAGTTCGCGCTTGCCCATGGCCTGGTAGAGATCGAACAGCATGGCCCAGACCTGGTCGGCGGCCGTCCCCAGTCCGCTGCTGGGGGCGGCGCCCTCGAGGGACGCCAGCGCGGCCTCGTCCTGTCCGTTGGCGAAGAGGATCGCCGCCTCTTCCACCACGGGATGCATGCTGGCCGTGCTTTCGCGAATCTCGAAATGCCCGGGAAGGTCCTCCTCGTGCACCTCGATCGCGCCCGGCGCGGTGAAGTCGAGCGACCCCAGCTCCTCCTTCGGCGCCGCGGGCGGGGCGGGCTCCGCCGCTGCCGACGGACGCGACGGCGCCGGCGCCTGGGGCGCCTTCTGTGCCGCCGGCTTGGCCGGCTCGGGCTGGGGCTTCTTGCCGAAGAGTGAAAAAACCACGGTTATCCGTCAGGGAAATCGAAATGCCGGCCCGGTGGAGCGAATCGCGCGCCGGAAATCGCTTGTAGCATATCGGCCCGGATGGCGCAACGCTTGAGCGATTGCGTCCGCCATTTCCCGGCTTTTCGTCAGGTCAGAGGGGCGGCAGGGCGCCGAAGTAACATCATCAGTCCTGCGGACAGGGCAAGGGTCAAGGCCAGGATCGGGCCGAATGGCTGGTCGATGACCAAGGCAAGCAAGAAGGCGGCGGCATAGCCTGCGGCTCCCATCAGCGCCGAGAGCGCCAACGCACGGCGCCAGCCGTTTACCGAGTCGCAGACGATCCAGGCAGGGATAAATATCAGGGCGAAAGCCGCCGCAACGCCGATGCTCATGGTGGCCAGAGCAAGTGCGCCGGCGGTCAGCAGATCGAAGCCGAAATGGAAACGCCCCTCCAGCCTGCCCGTCGCAAGCAGGTGCCCGGGCAAAAAACGCGCGACGAGCAAAGTCCGTGAAAGACGCGCCAGCCACGCCAGCGCCAGCGGCAGCGCGACCCAGGCAGTCATGAGGTGCGCCTGCCCGGAGAAATACAGCTGGCCGTCGAAGAGGGCGCGCGCCAGCCGCTCGGCCAGCGGCAAGTTTGCCACCAGCAGGACCGCCGCCCCCCAGCCGCCGAGATAGAGCAGGGCATAAATCGCGTTGCCGACGCGCATCGAATGGTGCTTGATCAACGCCGCAAGCGCGGCCGCCGCCAATCCTCCGAGCACCGGCGGTGCTGCGAGCGCCATGGCAACAAGGGCTCCGGCTGCGGCCACCTGGGTAAACGCCAGCGCCGCCAGCCATTCGTCCCGCAGTCGCAAATAACAGCCCAGCACCGGCAGCAGCAAGGCGTAGGCGAGGCCGATGAGAAAGGGCTTGAGGAACAGCGACCCGGACAGAAGCGCTTCGTTCATCCGGACACCTGTTTCTCGCCCACCCGCACGATCCGGTCGCATACCGATTCCAGGAAATCGCGCTCGTGGCTGATCAGCGCAATGGCGGTGTTTGGCGCGCGCCCGCGGATCGCCTTTCTCAGTTCGGTCATGCCGACCGGATCCATGTTGTTGGTCGGTTCGTCAAGGAGCACGGCATCGGCCGGCGACATCAGCGTCGCCCAATGATGGAGGAACTGGCGCTGGCCGCCGGAGAGCGCGTCGAGGCGCCGGTCCAGCGCCGGCGTCAGCCATTCCGGCAGGCCGGCGCAGGGTGCGGCGGCCAGCTCGAGCAGCTCCCGCCCGGTCAGCGGCAGGCCGTGCGCCTGCGGGGGATGCTGCCGCTGGAAGGCGATGCGCAGGCCGGGCGGCCTGCGGATGCTGCCGCCAAAAATGCGCGCCGCCCCGATCAGTGCCGCCAGCAGCGTGGATTTGCCGGCGCCGTTCGGCCCGGACAGGCCCAGCACGCGCCCCGGCGCCAGGTTGAAGGAGAGGGGGCCGACCACCGGCCGGTCATACCCGGCGACGAGGTCGATGACTTCGACCTCGCCCGAGGGAAGCTGACTCAATGCTTGTGCCTCATGCCGCAGTGCGGTCCCGACGCCTTGCCCTTGCAGGCCTTCTTCAAGGCCTCGTCGCATTCCTTGTAAGGCTTGCCCGCTTCCAGGCATTGCGCCGCCTGCAGGTGGATGTCGGCGAACTCGCGATGCTGGCGCGCGTGGGCCTTGATCTCTTCGGCCGTCATGTTCTTTTCCGCCGCCTGAGCGGCGCCAGCGAGCAGGCAAAACATGGCAAAGATGCTACGGATCATCATTGGATTCTCCTCAATTCTTGAGCGCGGACAGCAGCCGCGCCAGGGTATCATCGAACAGGGTATAGAGATCTTTCGCTTCCGCCGTCCCGCCCACGGTCAGGGGCAGCGTGACGACTGGCAGCTTCGCCCGTTCCGCAATCCAGCGCGAGGGTGCGTCGTGCTGGTAGGCAGGCCGCAGCACCATGCGCGCCGGCTCTGCGGCGAGCCGGGCGAGCACCTCTTGCAGATAGGCCGCGCCGGGCTCGACGCCCGGCTTGGGCTCCAGTGTCGCCACCCTTTTCAGGCCGAGCCAGTCCTCCAGATAGACGAAGGCGTCGTGCTGCACCGCGACCGGCACGCCCCGCAAGGGCTTCGCCTGCGCCTCCCAGCGCGCCAGCGCCATACGCCACTTCTCGGCGAAAGCGCGATAGCCCGCCTGATAGGCGGCGGCGTGGGCGGCATCCAGGGCCGCCAGGCGCGCCGCCAGCGCCTCGCCGATTTTCAGATACGCGCGGGCGTCCGTGACGAAATGCGGGTTGCCCGCGGCATGCACGTCGCCATGGATGCGGTCCACCGTCTTCGGCACGTCGAGCATCCTGACATGGGCGGCGGCCTCGAAATAACCCGGCTTGCCCGGCTGGATGGCGGCGTTGCCGGACTCGCGTTGCACCACCGGCAGCCAGCCGACTTCGAGTTCGGCGCCGGTGGCGATGACGAGGTCGGCGCGCCGGGCGCGCGCGATCAGCGAAGGCCGCGCCTCGATGCGATGCACGTCCTGCAGGCCATGCGTCGCCGACCAGGCATTCACGCGCTCGCCGCCGATCTCCTTCGCCAGAGCCGCCCATTCCGGCCCGGTGGCGAAGACTTCCAGCGCTGCCTGGGCCGGTATCGCCAGCAGCGCAAGCAGAACGATCATGAATCGTTTCATGCGTTTCTCCTCAGAACTTGTGGGCGCCGTGGGCGCCCAGGCTCATGATGTACTGCAGCGTCACCTGGTTGTCGGTCACGCCCTGCATCGATTTGTCTTGCGCGAACTGCAGGCGCAGGCGCGAGAACTCGTCCTGCGACCAGTCGACCATCAGGCTGTGGCGCTTGGGCCGATAGGAAGAGAAATAGGCGTTGGCCGGATCGAGCGCCGCGAAAACCGTGGCCGGGTCGTAGCTCTTCGAGCCGGCATTCAGCCAGTCGTAGCGGTAGCCGACGCGCCATTTCGGCATGAACTGCCACACTGACTGGACATAGCCGCCCGTCTGGGCCGTGCGCAGCGACCCCAGCGCCGGGCTGCCCAGGCAGGGCGAGGTGCCGACGCCCGAGGTGCAAGCCAGGTCGCCGTCTTCGGTGCGCCGGAACCATTCTGCCTGGAGCTTCAGGTTGCGGTATTTCGGATTGCCCTCGGGCGCCCACTTCCAGACGAAGTCGGCGATCCAGGTGCGGCTGCGCCCGGTGAACAGCCCCTCCACCTCGTTCGGGCCGGCGGCGTCGGTGTCCTCGAAGTGGGCTTCACGGTCCTTTGCCCGCGTGGTCAGCCACGACAGGCCGGCGCGCCAGGCGTGCGAGCGGCCGACGTCGCCGCCGACATGGGCGAACAGGCTGGTCGCGCCCACGCCGTTCTGGTTGCGGTCGGTGCCGGGAAACCGGGCGCCGCGGCCGATCTCGGCACCGAACTCCAGGAAAAGATCGGTCGGGGCCACCCATTTCAACTGCAGGCCGTCCTGAACATAGTGTTCCCCGAAAAGGGCCTTCATCATCAGCGGCGCGTCGGCGAAATCCCATGCATGCGGATGCTGTTCGTTGATGTAGCCGATGCCGGAAAGGTAGCGGCCGCCCTTCAGGGTGAAGCCCTTGCCCAGGCCCAAAGTCTGGAAATACGCCTCCTCGACCTCGGCTTCGCCGTTCTTCAGCGCGACGTTGAGCAGCCCGCGGAAATACGGATTGATGTTGGCGGACACGATCAACTCCGAGCTGTCCACGGAGAAGCCGCGTTCGTCCCCGCCATGGTCGTGCCCGCTGGCCGGCCAGTATCCGGTGATGTTGCGCTCCGGCACGTCCTTCATGCGGCGGTACTGCCCCTGCAGGATGACCGAAACCTCGGGGTTGAAACCGCCGGCCGCGGCGGGGGCGCGCGAGCCGCCGTCCTGCGCAGGCTGACTTTTTTCCTTATGCGTCTCGGCGGCCGCCAGGCGCTGTTCCAGAGCCTCGATGCGCTGCTCGTAGGCTTTCTTCATCTGCGCGACTTCCTCGCGCAGGGCTTTCAGGTCGTCGGCGGCGGCCGGCAGCGCCAGTGCGGCCGCAGCGGCGGCCAGTGCAATGCGTCTCATGGTCTTCTCCAAAAACGGTCAAGCGGGCACGCCGCGCCGGGGCGCGGCGGCAATCACGGCTGTTTCAGGAGAAGGCCGGCGGGGCGCGCGAATCGAAGCGCCGTATCGTGGAGACTGACTTTTGCCCGGATGCCGGCAGGACGCGATCATCCGTAGCGGCGGCGGACGCGACATGCTCCCGGTTGCCGGAAACCAGGCCGTCGAGCGCGGCAATGGCCGTGCAGTGCGCGCAGAGCCGCTCCGCGCCCGCAGGAGCGGTGTCGTCGTGATCCGATTCGATGCCGGCGGCCGCGGGCGCGGCAAGGTGGCCGGCCCAGTGGGCGAAGGCAGCCTGCTGGGCCGCGAGAAACGGCAGCCAGAAGACCAGCAGCAGACGGGCGACCCGGCGTTTCATGGCGTCACTTGAGAGGCCTCGACGAGGCGATAGAACAGGCTGGTCGGATCGTCGGGCAGCAGCATCAGTCGACCGCTCAGCACCACGCCTTCCCAGGTGTAGTCGATCGGCTTGCGCAAATGCACCTCGATCACCGACTCCGGCCCGCCGCCGGGCAGGCAGAAGGTGCACGTCACCGGCATGCGCGTGAGCAGGATGCGCCTCTGCTTCTTGCCGGCCTCCAGCGGCAGCATGAAGCCGGCGATCTTCACTTCCTTGCCGTCGAGCGCCTTGAGTTCGGGCGAGAACTGCGGCACGTAGCGCTCGGGCGTCGTCTTGAAATCCACCCGCGCCAGCACGTCCCAGCCGAGCAGATCGCCGCTCCTGGGCAGGGGACGCGTGGGCGGCGGCACGGTCTGTTCGGCGCGAAAGCCGCCGCGCGTCTGCGCCGCCGCCGGCAGCGCCAGGGCCAGCAGCGCCAAGAAGGTCACGATATGTCTCATCTCATCCCCTTGCCAGAATCGCCGCCACGTCGCTGCGCGCTGCCTGCCAGGCCGGCCACAGGCCGGCCAGCAGGCTGGCTGCGAGCGCCAGCACAGGCAAAGACAGCTCCCAAGGCGCAAAGTGCCCGACCGCGACGAGCGGCTGCCCCGCCGAGGACAGCCAGGCATTCAGTCCGGCCAGGAAGACATGACCCAGCACCAGCCCCGCCAGCGCGCCGGCCAGACCAATCGCCGCCGCCTCGATGAGGACGCTCGCGAACAGCGTCGCCCGGCCGGCGCCCAGCATGCGCATCACCGCCAGTTCGTAGCGGCGCGCGGCGAGGGTCGCCATCAGCCCGGCGGCCAGCGCCGCGCCGGCCGTGAGCAGCAGCAGCCCGGCGAGTGCCGCCAGCGCGTCGCGTCCGGCGCCGAGCAGCGTCATCAGGCGCGCCATCTCGAAGGCCGGCGAAGCCGCCTGCAGGGCGCTCGCCGCGTTGATCTGGCGCGGCAACAGCGCCACCGCCACCGGGCTGGCATAGCGCACCAGGGCGACGGTCACCTCGCGCCGCGACGCCTCGAAGGCCGCGTCGTCCTCGGCATGGCCGGCGTGCATCCACCAGACGCTTTCCACCGGCGTGAGAATCAAGCGGTCGAGCACCGTGCCGGTGGGGGCCAGCACCCCGGTCACCTCGTAGCTTTCCTCCTCGTGTTCGTGGCCACCCTCGCCCAGACCGTGGGCGCCATGGAAGCGGTCCCCGCGGCGCAGGCCGGTGCTGCGCGCCGCCTCGGATCCGAGCACCGCCTCCATCGGTTCCTCGTACAGCCTTCCCTCGGCGAGGCGGCCGCCGTACAGGGCGAGGTATTCATGGCCGGCGCCGACGATGCGGTGGCCGCGGAAGCTGTCGCCCAGGGCCAACGGAATCGCCTCGGCCACCAGGCGGTTGCGCCGCAGCGACTCGACCTCGGCGAGCGGAATGTTGCCGGGCGGGATGTCGAGGTGATAGACCCCGGCCAGCACGAGCTGCAGGGGGCTGCCCTTGGCGCCGACGACCAGATCGACGCCGGCGGCATCGCGCGCCATGCGCCGCTCGAACTGGTCGGCGAACGAGAGCAGGGCGGCCAGCAGGGCCACCGCCAGCGCCGTCAACAGCACCGCCAGCAGCGGCTGGGCGGGACGGGCGCGCAGGTCGCGCAGGGCGAGGCCCAGCAAGGTCACTGGACTGCCCTCCCCCCGCCCCGCTCCCAGGGGGAGGGGGTGACGGGTGTTCGCTGCTGCGCGGCTCTGGATGTTGTTGGCGCCCCCAAGGTCACGCGCCGCGGAAAATGCGTCTGCACGCGCAGGTCGTGGGTGGCGACGATCAGTCCCGCGCCGACCCGGTCGGCGGCCGCGAAGAGCAGGTCGAGCGCCGCCGCGCCAGCAGCGTCGTCCAGGCTGGCGGTCGGCTCGTCGGCCAACAGCAGGGGCGGCCGGTTCGCCACCGCACGCGCCAGCGCGACCCGCTGCTGCTGGCCGCGCGAAAGGGCGTGCGGATAACGTCCGGCGAGCTGGGCGATCCCCAGCGCTTCGAGCGTTTCCTCGAGCGCCGCGGATTGATCCGGCCGGCCGGCCAGAAACACCGCCAACCGCACATTCTCGGCCACGCTCAGGCCGGCGATCAGGTGCGGCTCCTGCGGCACGAAGCCGATCAGCCGGCCGCGGCGGCGGTCGGCGGCGGCGCCGGCAAAACCGCGCCAGTCCTCGCCGGCAATGCACACCGCACCTCGGCTGGGCGCGAGCAGGCCGGCCAGGGCCATCAGCAAGGTGCTCTTGCCGCAGCCCGAAGGGCCGAGCAGCAGCAGGCGCTCCCGTTCGGCGAGATCGAAATCCGGCGACACCACTTCCTCAGCGCCCGGGTAGCAGTGGGCGAAGCCGCCGACGGAGACGAGCGGCGCGCTCACCGAACACTCCCTTCGGCCACGGCGATCCGGCCGGAAAACATCTCGAAGGCCTTTTCGATGACAGCGGGCGCCAGCCCGCGCACGATGAACACCAGGCGGCTGTGCCGGTCGGCCAGTGGGCCGTCCTGCGGCCAGTCGGCGAGGTCGGTCGAGGGATAGCGCAGGTGGCCGACGGCATGCACCACGCGCGGTCCCGCCAGGTTCTCCACGCTCACCAGCCCCTTCACGCGCAGGATGCGCTCGCCGCAGGTCGCCAGCAGGACGTCGATGGCTTCGGCAAACCCCGCCCAGGCGAAGGGCTCATCGAAGGTCAGCACGTGGGCGCGCACCATCGCATCGTGGCGGTTGATGTCGTGCGTGTGCGCATGGCCGTCGCCCGCGGCGGCTTTGGCCGCCTCGTGGGCCAGCCAGGCGGCGACGTCCGGCGTCTTGCGCGCGGCATCGTAAAGGCCGCAGCCGAGCACCGATTCGGCGGCCACCTCGCCGCGCCAGACCATGATCCGGGGCGCGCCCGGATTGAGCCGCGTCAGCAGCGCATCGACGCGTGGCAGCGCCTCGGCGCCGGCGAGATCGCATTTGGTCACCAGCAGGCGGTCGGCCATCGCCACCTGCTTCACGGCCTCGAAATGGCGCGCGAGCTGCCGCTCGATGTTGAGGGCATCCACCGCTGTCGTCACCCCGTCGAGGCGGAAACGCTCGGCGATGAAGAAGTCCTCCTGCAGCACATGCACCAGCGGCGCCGGATCGGCCAGCCCGGTGGTCTCGACCAGTACGCGGGAAAAGGCCGGAATCTCCCGGCGCAGCCGGCGCATGAACAAATCCTTGAGCGCGCGCGTGAGATCGCCGCGCAGCGTGCAGCACAGGCAGCCCGAATCGAGCAGCACCAGTTCGTCGTCGATTTTTTCGACGAGCAGATGGTCGACGCCGACCTCGCCGAACTCGTTGATGAGGACGGCGGCATCCTTCAACTTGGGCTGGCGCAGCAGGCTGTTGAGCAGCGTCGTCTTGCCGGCGCCGAGGAAGCCGGTCAGCACGGTGACGGGCAGCCGCTTGTCCTCGCTCATGCCATTCCACCGAAATGCAAAAGGCCGATTTGCGTCACCATGTCGGCTCCGGCACGAGGGCATCATTCAGCCCGCGCTCGATGACTTCGCGCGGCAGGTTGCGTCCGATGAACACCATCGTCGACGCCCGCCGGTCGTCGGCCGCCCAGGGGCGGCCCGGCACGGCGCCCAACAGCATATGCACGCCCTGGACGTTCAGGCGATGCGGCAATCCCTGCACGGCGAGAATGCCCTTGTAGCGCAGCATATCCTTGCCATAGACCAGGACCAGCGCGCCCAGGTTCTCGCTCAACAGGTCCCGGTCGAATTCGCGCTCGGTGCGAAAAGCAAAGGAAGCGATGGCGTCGTCATGCGAATGATGCGCGTCCTCCAGAAAACCCGGCTCGATGTCCAGGATGGCGTTCAGGTCGAAGCCGCGCACGTCGAGCAGCCGCTCCAGCGGTGCCGCGCCGAAATGGACCGGCAGCTGCTCGGCGCGGGGATTGATGCGCGCCAGACGGGCCTGCAGCGCCGCCAGTTCCTGCGCCTGCACCAGGTCGGACTTCGAGATCAGGATGCGGTCGGCGAAGCCGACCTGCTCCTGGGCAAGACCATGCTCGTCGAGCTGCTGCATGGCATGCTTGGCATCCACCAGCGTCAGGACGGCATCGAGGAAATAGCTTGACGAGACCTCCGGTTCGACGAAAAACGTCTGCGCCACCGGCCCCGGGTCGGCCAGGCCGGTGGTTTCGATGACGACGCGGTCGAAGACCAGCGTTCCCGCACTGCGCTTGGCGGCCAGTTCGCCGAGGATGCGGACCAAATCGCCGCGCACGGTGCAGCAGATGCAGCCGTTGTTCATCTCGACGATCTGTTCCTCGCCCTGCACCAGCAGCTCATGGTCGATGCCGGCCTCGCCGAACTCGTTCTCGATGACGGCGATTCTTTCCTCATGCCGCTCGGTGAGGATGCGGTTGAGCAGCGTCGTCTTGCCGGCGCCGAGGAAGCCGGTGATCAGGGTGACGGGAATCGGCGTTTGTGTATCGGCCATCGCATCGGCTCAGTGGTGCGCGAAATGGCCGGCCAGCGGAACGATCGCCACGCCGGCGGCGATCAGCGCGCCCTGCCACAACGCCGCCGACGCGCCGCGCTGCCGATGCAGGAAGGGCATCAGATCGGCCACCGCGATGTAGAGGAAGCTCGCCGCGGCGAGCGCCAGGGCGTAGGGCAGCGCGGCGTGGGCATCCTCCAGGAGGAAATAGCCCATGACGCCGCCGGCGACGGCGGCGAGGCTGGAGAGCGCGTTGTAGAGAAAGGCGCGCGCCTTCGAGTAGCCCGACAGGCGCAGCAGCAGAAAGTCGCCGGCCTCCTGCGGAATCTCGTGGGCGATCACGGCCAGTGTGGCGGCCCAGCCCAACTCGGTCGATGTCAGAAAGGCCGCGGCAAGCAGCACGCCATCGACGAAATTGTGGAAGGCGTCGCCGAGCAGGATCAAGCGACCCGCCACCCCGCCGCCGTCGAGGTGGTGATCGTGCCGCCAGAGGGCAATCCGTTCGAGAGCGAAAAAGCCGATCAGGCCGGCCAGCACGGTGGCAAACAGCGCTTGCGGTTCCAACTCGGCGCTGGCCTCCGGCAGCAGGTCGAGCAGGGCGGCCGCCAGCAGCACGCCGGCGGAGAAGCCGGTCAGACGCGGCAGCCAGCGATTCGGTATCCCCAGGGCGAACAGCGCGGCCACCGTCATGCTGAGCAGGCCACCGGCAAGCGTGGCGAGGACGATCAAGGCCAGCGTCGGCATCAGCCCGGTCTCCGTCCGGAGGAGCAATCGCTGCATTCGCCGCGGAGATCGAGCGACATCCGCGACAGACGAAAGCCGGCCGGCAATGCCGGCGCAGCGGGCGGCGGCGCATTCAGACAGAACACCCGGCCGCAACCGTCGCAGCGGAAATGGGCATGGGCGGCGTGTGCCTCGGCCTGCTCGGCGGCGGAAAAGCGGAAAACCCGCGATTCGTCGGCCTGGCGCAGGGCCAGCCCGCCGGAGACGAGCGAGTCGAGCACGCGATACAGGGTCACCCGATCCATCGGTCCCTCGCCGGAGCGGGCCAGCGCCGTTTCGATATCCTGGTGAGTGAGTCCTCGCGGTGCGCCCCCAAGGAGCGCCAGCACGCGCACCCGGGCAGGCGTCGCGCGCTGTCCGGCGGCACGGATTTTCTCCGTTGCCTTGTCGATGGTATTGCTGGCCCGTCGTTTCATGCGCCGGATTTAATCACAACAGCGTTGCACATGCAACTGAGTTGCAATTAAATCGCGCAGAGCAGGCCCTTCAGGTATTCCCCTTCAGGAAAGGCCAGCGCCACCGGATGGTCGGGTGCGGCCGCCAGCCGGCGCAGGATGCGCGCGTCCGCCCCGGCGTCGGCCGCGGCGCCGGCGACGATCTTCTGGAACAGCTCGACGCCGATGCCGCCCGAGCAGGAATAGCTCATCAGCAGCCCGCCCGGATTGAGCAGGCGGAAGCCGAGCAGGTTGATGTCCTTGTAGGCGCGCGCGGCAC
>VGEB01000102.1 GCA_016869435.1 Alphaproteobacteria bacterium
CAAAGCTCGCGGGAATGATCAGGAGCCTTCGCAGTCGAACTTCATCAGGGCCAGCGGACATAAGCGCCGCGCCAAAAGGCCGGACATATGACCGCTAACCGCCAATCGTTCAAAACGTCGAGAAAAACCCCTTGCCAACAGGGGCCGTCCACATATGACAAGGCCCAAGCGAACTGATTAGCGCAAGCTGCGGGCGGCCGCCTCGCGAATCGTGCTAGGTCAGGCGGGATGACGCCGCATGATTTCATCAGGAAATGGAAGACGCACGCGCTGACCGAGCGGGCGGCGGCGCAGGAGCATTTCATCGATCTTTGCCGCCTGTTCGAGCACCCGACCCCCGCCGAGGCCGACCCGGCGGGAGAATTCTTCACGTTCGAAAAAGGCGCGGCGATCGTCGGCGGCGGCGACGGCTGGGCGGATGTCTGGAAAAGGGGCTATTTCGCCTGGGAATACAAAAAGCGCCGGCGCAATCTCGACGAGGCGATGACCCAGCTCACGCGCTACGCCGCGGCGTTGGAGCACCCGCCGCTGCTCGTCGTCTGCGATACGATCCGTTTCCAGATCGTCACCACCTGGACGAATCTCGAAACCAAGAAATACAGTTTCGAACTCGAAGACCTCGCCGACCCCGAGAAATTCAAGATTCTCCGCGCGGTCTTCCATGATCCCGACGCGTTGAAGCCCGCCCGCACGCGGGCGATGATCACCGCCGAGGCGGCGAAGAAATTCCAGACGATTTCGGATGCGCTTCAGCACCGCAATCCCGATCGCGAGGCGGTGGCGCATTTTGTCAATCAGCTGGTCTTCTGCTTCTTCGCCGACAGCGTGAAGCTGTTGCCGGAAGGCCTCCTGAAGAAGCTGCTGCAGACGGCGGAGCGCCGCCCGAACAAATCCAAGGACTATTTCGACAAGCTTTTCGAACAGATGGAGAAGGGCGGCGAATTCGACCTCACCGAAATCGCCTGGTTCAACGGCGGCCTGTTCGACGGCCGCCGCGCGCTGCCGCTGGAGCATGTCGAAATCCAGCTCCTCTTCGCCGCGACCAGCCTCGACTGGAGCCTCATCGACCCGACGATTTTCGGCACGCTGTTCGAGCGCTTCCTCGACCCCGACAAGCGCGCCCAGATCGGCGCCCATTACACCGACCCCGACAAGATCATGCTGATCGTGGAGCCTGTGGTGCTGCGGCCCTTGCGGCGCGAATGGGACGCCGTGCGCGCCGAGATCGAGAAGCTCATGGCGCCAGCGCGCGAAGCCGGCCTTGCGGGCCGCAAGGGCGAGAAGGAGCACGGCAAGAAAATCGCCGCCGCGCGCGCAAGAGCCGAACTTCTGCGCGACCACTTCATCGATGGGCTGACGAAGCTGCGCATTCTCGACCCCGCCTGCGGCTCGGGCAATTTCCTCTATCTCGCGCTGCAGGGCGTCAAGGACATCGAATATCGCGCCATCAACGAAGGCGAGACGCTCGGCCTCAACCGGCCGCTAACGCGCGTCGGGCCGGAGATTCTGCGCGGCGTCGAGATCAATCCATTCGCCGCCGAACTCGCGCGCACGACGATCTGGATCGGCGACATTCAATGGTCGATCAAGAACGCCATCTATTCGCGCCCACAGCCGATATTGCGCAAGCTCGATTCGATCGAACGGCGCGACGCCGTGCTGACCGACGACGGCAAGGAGGCGGAATGGCCGGAAGCGGATTTTATTATCGGCAATCCGCCTTTTCTGGGCGGGAAATTGCTGCGCAAGGGGCTCGGCGACGACTATGTCGAGAGCCTTTTCAAAGCCTATGACGGCTGCGTGCCCGCCGAGGCCGATCTCGTCTGCTACTGGTTTGCGAAAGCATGGGCGGCGGTCCTTGCGGGTCGCGCCAAAAGCGTCGGCCTTGTCGCGACCAACTCCATCCGCGGCGGCGCCAATCGCAGATTATTGGAGCCGATCGCGCGGGCGGGCGCGATTTTCGAAGCCCGGAGCGACGAGCCCTGGACCATCGATGGCGCCGCCGTTCGCGTCAGCATCGTGTGTTTTTCAACTCCCCAGAGCCCTCATGCTGAGGAGGCTGCGAAGCAGCCGTCTCGAAGCACGAGGGCGCGAGATGAAGTCACTTTGGACGCAACCTCGTCCTTCGAGACGCGAGCTTCGCTCGCTCCTCAGGATGAGGGTGCTTTGGCTGCGGCAAAGCATCTCGACGGCGCCCCGGTCGAAACGATCAACGCGGACCTCACTTCGCGCGGCATGGACATCACCAAGGCAAAGCGCCTTACGGAAAATGAGGGCGTCGCCTTCATGGGCGATACCAAGGGCGGCGCGTTTGATGTTCTCGGCGAACTCGCGCGCACATGGCTGCGGGCGCCGCTTAACGCCAACGGCAGACCCAATAGCGACGTGCTGCGGCCATGGGTCAACGGCCTCGACGTCACTCGCCGTCCGCGCGACATGTGGATCATCGATTTCGGCTGGACGATGAGCGAAGAGGAAGCGGCGCTTTATGAGGAGCCGTTCGCTTACGTCTTCGAACATGTGAGGCCGGAGCGCGAGAAAAATCGCCGCGCCTCTTATGCGAAAAATTGGTGGCGCCATGTCGAGCCGCGCCCCGCAATGTGGGAGGCGATCAAGTCGCTCTCAGCGCGTCATGCCCGCGCTTGTCGCGGGCATCCACGCAAGGCCGCCGCGCGTGGTGGCGTGGATGGCCGGGACAAGCCCGGCCATGACGGCGGAAAGTGGACTCGATACCTTGTGACGCCGAGAGTGGCAAAGCATCGTTTGTTTGCATGGCTTCCAGCATGCGCCGTTCCAGATAGCCGGCTTTACGCGTTCGCGCGGGATGACGACTTCTTTCTGGGCATACTGCAAAATCGCTTTCATGAAACGTGGTCTCTGGCGACGTGTTCATGGCACGGCATTGGCAACGACCCGACCTACAATGACGAAACTTGCTTCGAGACCTTCCCCTTCCCGGAAGGGCTGACGCCGAACATTCCCGCTGAAACATACGCCGACGATCCCCGCGCGACGCGGATCGCCGAGGCCGCCCGCGAACTCGACGCGGCGCGGCGCAACTGGCTTAATCCGCCAGACCTCGTCGAGATCGTGCCGGAAGTCGTGCCCGGTTATCCTGATCGCATCCTGCCCAAGGACGCTCAGGCCGCGGCAACCCTCAAAGAGCGCACGCTCACCAATCTCTACAACCAGCGCCCGCAATGGCTCGTCAACGCGCATGAGAAGCTCGATCGCGCGGTCGCCGCCGCCTATGGCTGGCCGGAAGATATTTCGACCGATGACGCGCTCGCCAGACTGCTGGAGCTGAACCTCCAACGGTCCGGCTAAGCTACTGTCATTATTAATTTTTTTGCAAATACCGCTTGTCTGCAAGTTGAGTCGGCCCACATCTTGGGCACATCCCGCCCCGCCGCATCAATGACGGCGCGAAGCGCCGATTGCGGCGTGGCCAATCAGCATAATGGAGGGTCTGATATGGCGCTCGCAGTGCATAGTGGAGCGGAACTCGGCAAGATCATCATGTGGGTCGTCGCCTTCGCGTTCTTCGTGGTGGTCGCGCTCACGTGGGTCCCGGACTGGGTGGCGCCGCAAGGCGAACAAGGGGGATCCGAAGTCGGCCGCACCGTGAAGATGATCAAATAGGAAAGTCGATAGATACGAAAGGCGCCGCCGATGTGCGGCGCCTTTTGTTGTGCAGCGCCTTAGAGCGCGCTGCGAAAAAGTGGATGCCGGTTTTTCGCGCGAAGCGCGCTCTAAACTTTTGAAATCGATCACGTCATCTGCGTTTAGGCGATTCCGCCTGAACGCAGCGTGATCTACGCCGTGCTCGCCGGCTTTTCGCCGAGCGTCGCCTGAGCGGCCGCGAGCCGCGCGATCGGCACGCGAAACGGCGAGCAGGACACATAGTCGAAGCCGGTCTTGTCGAAGAAGGCGACCGAAACGGGATCGCCGCCATGCTCGCCGCAGACGCCGAGCGTGATTGTCGGATTGGCCGCACGGGCGCGCGTGCAGCCGAGGCGCACCAGCTCGCCGACGCCTTCCTGATCGATCGTCACGAACGGGTCCGCCGGCAGCAGTCCCTTTTCGACATAGGCGTTGAGGAAAGAGCCGGAATCGTCACGCGAAATGCCGAGCGTCGTCTGCGTGAGATCATTGGTGCCGAAGGAGAAGAAATCCGCCGACGGCGCAATGTCGCCGGCGCGCAGCGCCGCGCGCGGCAGTTCGATCATCGTGCCGACGTGATAGCTCGGCCTGATGCCTGTCTCCTCCTCGACGAGCTTCGCCATTTCGGCGACGCGCGCCTTGACGAGATCGAGCTCGGCGCAGGTGAAGACGAGCGGCGCCATGATCTCGATGTCGACGGGTTCGCCCGTCGAGAGGCTCGCTTCGATCGCCGCCTCGAAAATCGCCCGCGCCTGCATGTCGACGATCTCGGGGAAAATCACCGCGAGCCGCACGCCGCGAAAGCCGAGCATCGGATTGAATTCGGAAAGCTGCGCGGCGCGGCGGCGCAGTTTCACCGGATCGGCGCCCATCGCCCGCGCCACCGCGGCGATTTCAGAATCCGAATGCGGCAGGAATTCGTGCAGCGGCGGATCGAGCAGGCGGATGGTGACCGGCAGGCCCGACATGATCTCGAAGAGCTGCTTGAAATCCTCGCGCTGCATCGGCAGCAGCTTCGCCAGCGCGCTGCGGCGACCCTCGGTATCGTCGGCGAGAATCATTTCGCGCACCGCGACGATGCGCTCGCCTTCGAAAAACATGTGCTCGGTGCGCGCAAGGCCGATGCCTTCGGCACCGAAACGGCGAGCGGCGCGCGCGTCGGAGGGCGTCTCGGCGTTGGCGCGGATTTTTAAACGCCGCTTCTGGTCGGCCCAGGACATCAGAACGGCGAATTCGCCGGTAAGCTCCGGCCGCTGCATCTTCACTTCGCCGGCGATGACCTGACCGGCGGAGCCGTCAATGGTGATGCGGTCGCCCTTCCCGAAGCGCTTGCCGGCGACGGTGAAACTCTGGTCCTCATAGTCGATGCGCAGCGCGCCGGCGCCGGTGACGCAGGGCTTGCCCATGCCGCGCGCCACGACGGCGGCATGCGAGGTCATGCCGCCGCGCGCGGTCAAAATGCCTTCCGCCGCATGCATGCCGCCGATGTCTTCGGGACTCGTCTCGATGCGCACCAGGATGATCTTGCGCCCGTTCGAAGAGAGCTTCGCCGCCTCTTCCGGATCGAAGACGATTTCGCCGACGGCGGCGCCCGGCGATGCCGGCAGACCGGTCGCCAGGATATGGCGCTTCGCCGCAGGATCGATCGTCGGATGCAGCAATTGTTCGAGCGACTGCGGCTCGACTCGGGCGATCGCTTCGTCCTTGCCGATCAGGCCCTCGCGCGCCATGTCGACGGCCAGTTTCAGCGCCGCGCGCGCGGTGCGCTTGCCGGCGCGCGTTTGCAGCATCCATAATTTGCCACGCTCGACGGTGAACTCCATGTCCTGCATGTCGCGGAAATGGCGCTCGAGCTTGTCGGCATATCCCTTGAACTCGGCGAAAATCGCCGGCATCGCCGCTTCGAGCGACACTTTCTCGAAACCGGAGGCGTGGCTCGCCGACTGAGTGATCGGCTGCGGCGTGCGAATCCCGGCGACGACGTCCTCGCCCTGCGCATTAATGAGATATTCGCCATAAAGCTCGCGAACGCCGGTGGAAGGGTTGCGGGTGAAGGCGACGCCGGTCGCCGATTGGGCGCCCATATTGCCGAACACCATCGCCTGGACATTGACCGCGGTGCCCCAGCTTTCGGGAATGTTGTGCAGGCTGCGATAGACGACGGCGCGGTTGTTCATCCAGGATGAAAATACCGCCTTGATCGCGCCCCACAATTGCTCGCGCGGGTCCTGCGGAAAGCTTTTGTCCGCCAGCCTTTCGACGATCGCCTTGTATTGGGCGGCGACCTTGCGCCAATCGTCGGCCGAAAGCTGCGTATCGAGCGCGAAACCCCTGCTCTCCTTAAAATGCTCCAGCGCGTCCTCGAATTCGTGATGTTCGACGCCGAGCACGACGCTCGAATACATTTCGATGAAGCGCCGGTAGCAGTCCCAGGCGAAACGCTCGTCGCCCGATTTGCGCGCAAGCGCATCGACCGTCTCGTCGTTGAGGCCGAGATTGAGCACCGTGTCCATCATCCCCGGCATCGAGGCGCGCGCGCCTGACCGCACCGAGACGAGCAGCGGCCACTGAGGGTCCTCGAAGGCGTGTCCGGCGACGCGGCCGATTTCGGCGAGCGCGTCGTCGACCTGGCCGGCGAGATCGGCGGGGAAGGTCTTGCCGTTGGCGTAAAAATAGGCGCAGACCTCGGTGGTGATGGTGAAGCCCGGCGGCACCGGCAGGCCGAGCGCGGCCATTTCCGCGAGATTGGCCCCCTTGCCGCCCAACAGCTCCTTCATCGACGCCGACCCTTCCGACCGACCGGCGCTGAAACTGTAAACCCACTTAGTCATAGGTATTTTCGTCCGGCGAAAGAGGCGGGCGGCGAACGCGCGCCTGGCGTCATGGGCGCTTCCAGCCGGCGCTTGAGCGGCCGCCGACGCCCCGCCAGCGCGGACCATCAAGCGCGCGGGAAATTACGCTCAAATAACGCGCGCCGACAAGTTGGCGCATCGCGCCGTGGGCGCTATTTTGGCCGCCGACCGAAGAATTCAGCCGGGGCCGCGTCGATGAAAAGCGAAGAGGATGAGGCGCCGCGCCGCCCCGCGGCATTCGAGATCGGCCAGCCGCTCGATCTTCTCTCCATCGCCGAAATCGACGAACGCATCGAGAGGCTGCGGCAAGAAATCGCGCGGCTCGAGACCGCCCGCGCGGCGAAACAGGCGGCGAGCGCCGCCGCCGACGCGTTTTTCAAGAAATGAACGCTCCGTCCGCGACGCTCGAGCATCCGGCGTCGCCGTTGACCGAAACCCCTACCCCGCCGCTTGACAGAGCCCGCAGCGATCTCTCTCAAATTCCGCCATAGCAGGCGCCGGGTCCACCGCCCTACCGTAGCGGGGGAAGGCCTTCATCTCCCACTTTCCGCCTCCACATGCCGATAAGGTTGCCAGCAGAAGGAGGGCAAATCCTATGCGAAGACGTCTCACGTAGGTCACTTCGTGGGCTAATGAACGTGCTCAACTCAGAACGGCTTGCTCCACTTGACGGCGCATCCCGCAAACGCCGACACAGCAACAGCAATTATAAAAACTTTGACCAACCATAAATAATAGTTATTCATCGGCGAACCCAAGGTTGAGAAACGCAAATGCAAAGTGCCGAAGCGACGCTTTACAGTCAAGCAATTTTAAGCGCATCGCTGATTCGCTCGGCATAGAATTTCGGCGGCTTTATTCCATTGTGCGCTTGACAAATTCCGCTCGCCCGTGTGCTTGTCCGCGCGAAACGCTGGGTTTCGCTGCCGGAGGCTTACTCCCTCCCGAGAGATAAAATGCATCGCTACCGTTCGCATAATTGTGGCGCGCCCAGTGAGGCGCTCGTCGGCGAAAAAATCCGCCTCTCCGGCTGGTGTCACCGCATTCGCGACCATGGCGGCGTGCTGTTCATCGACCTGCGCGACCATTACGGGCTGACGCAATGCGTCGTCGATCCGGATTCTCCGGCCTTCGCGCAGGCAGAGAAATTGCGCTCGGAATGGGTGGTGCGGCTCGACGGCGAGGTGCGCAAGCGTCCGGCCGGCACGGAAAATCCCGACATGCCGACGGGACAGGTCGAAATTTACGTCGGCGAGATCGAAGTCCTTGGTCCCGCCGCCGAACTGCCGCTGCCGGTTTTCGGCGACCAATCCTATCCGGAAGACACGCGCCTCAAATACCGCTTCATCGATCTGCGTCGCGAGAAGCTGCATCGAAACATCATGCTGCGCGGCCGCATCGTCGATTCGATCCGCACGCGCATGAAGCAGGCGGGGTTCTTCGAGTTCCAGACGCCGATCCTGACCGCCTCCTCGCCGGAGGGCGCGCGCGACTTCCTCGTGCCTTCGCGCCTGCATCCGGGAAAATTCTACGCGCTGCCGCAAGCGCCGCAGCAGTTCAAGCAGCTCATCATGGTCGCGGGCTTCGACCGCTATTTCCAGATCGCGCCCTGTTTTCGCGACGAAGACGCGCGCGCCGACCGTTCGCCGGGAGAGTTCTACCAGCTCGATGTCGAAATGAGCTTCGTCACCCAGGACGACGTGTTCGAGGCGATGGAGCCGGTGCTGCGCGGTCTCTTCGAGGAATTCGCCAACGGAAAGACCGTCACGCAGAAATTCCCGCGCATTTCCTTTAGCGAGGCGATGCTGAAATATGGGACCGACAAGCCGGACTTGCGCAATCCGCTGCTTATCGCCGACGTGTCCGACGAATTCGCCAAAGAGGACGTGAGCTTCAAGGCGTTCAAGGGCAAGACCGTGCGCGCGATACCGGCGCCGGGCGCCGCCGCGCAGCCCCGCAGCTTCTTCGACAAGTTGAACGACTGGGCGCGCAGCGAGGGCGCGCCGGGCCTCGGCTATGTGATTTTCGAAGAAGAAAACGGCGCGCTCGCCGGCAAGGGGCCGATCGCGAAGTTCATTCCCGCCGACGTTCAGACCGCGATCGCGGCCAACGCCGGCGTCGAGGCTGGCGACGCTGTGTTCTTCTCGGCCGGCGAAGAGACGGCGGCGGCCAAACTCGCCGGCATGGCGCGGCTGCGCATCGGCGACGAACTCGGCGTGTCGAAGAAGGACGTGTTCGAATTCTGCTGGATCGTCGACTTCCCGATGTATGAGTGGAACGAGGACGAAAAGAAGATCGACTTTTCGCATAATCCCTTCTCGATGCCGCAGGGCGGGCTCGACGCGCTCGATACGATGAACCCGCTCGACATCAAGGCGTGGCAATACGACATCGTCTGCAATGGCGTGGAATTATCCTCGGGCGCGATCCGCAACCATCGTCCCGACATCATGCGCCGCGCTTTCGAGATCGCCGGCTATGGCGAAGACGTGCTGATCGACAAGTTCGGCGGCATGTATCGCGCCTTCCAATATGGCGCGCCGCCGCACGGCGGCATTGCGCCCGGCGTCGACCGCATCGTCATGCTGCTCGCGGAAGAGGAAAATCTGCGCGAGGTGACGCTCTTCCCGATGAACCAGCGCGCCGAGGATCTTTTGATGGGCGCGCCGTCGGAGCCGACGATGAAGCATTTGCGCGAATTGCACATCAGGCTGAATCTGCCTGAGGCGAAAGGGGCCTGAGCCCCTTCCGCATCACGCCGCCTCATCACATCCGCGAGATGTAAACGCCCGCATCCCCGAAGCCGACAACGTCGGCCCGGCCGTCCGCGGCGATATTTGTAAGAAAACGCGGATGCCTGTCGACGCGCCAGCCGCCGGCGACGGCGCCGTAATTGGTAATGACGAGGCCCGGCGCCTCGAACGCGCCGCCGCCAAGGTTGCGCGAAATATAGACGCCCGCATCGCCGAAGCCGACAATGTCCGGCAGCCCGTCGCCCGTGGTATCGGCGAGGAAGCGCGGATGCATGTCGGTTCGCCAGCCGCCCGCATTGTAACCGAAATTGTTGACGACGAGTTGGGGCGCGGAGAATGTGCCGTCCGCCTTGGCAAGCGAAACATAGACGCCGGCATTGCCGAAGCCGACAATATCTGCGCGGCCGTCGCCATTGACGTCGATGACGAAACGCGGATGCATGTTCACGCGCCAGCCGCCGGCATTGTAACCGAAATTGTTGATCACGAGCTGCGGAGCCGCATAGGAGCCGTCGGCTTGCGCGCGCGAAATGTAGACGCCCGCATCGCCGAAGCCCACAATATCCAGCCGGCCGTCGCCCGTCGTATCGGCGAGGAAGCGGGGATGCATCTCGACGCGCCAGCCGCCGGCATTGTAACCGAAATTGTTGACGACGAGTTGCAGCGGCGAGAAGGATCCGTCGGCTTGCGCGCGCGATACATAGACGCCGGCATTGCCGAAACCGACAATATCCGCGCGGCCGTCGCCATCGATGTCGGCGATCAAGCGCGGATGCATGTTCACGCGCCAGCCGCCGGCATTGTAACCGAAATTGTTGATCACGAGCTGCAGCGCAGAGAACGAGCCATCCGCCTGCGCGCGCGACAGCCAGACGCCGTCATTGCCAAAGCCGACAATGTCGGCGCGGCGGTCGCCGGTCGTGTCAGCGGCAAAGCGCGGATGCATTTCGGTTCGCCAGCCGCCGGCGTCGTAACCGAAATTATTGATCACCAACTCGGGAGTCTCGAATCGACCGTCGCCTAGCGCGCGCGACAGCCACACGCCGGCGTTGCCGAATCCGATGATGTCGGCAAAGCCGTCTCCCGTCGTGTCGGCGAGAAGTCGCGGATGCATCTCCGTACGCCAGCCGCCCGCCACATAGCCGAAATTGTTGACGACGCGCTGCGGCGCCCAGCCGAGATGGCTCGGCGTGTAATTGCACATCGAGAAAGTGTTGGCCTTCATCAGGCAGGCGATACCGCCGCCGCTGGCGCAGTTTTCACAGTTGCCGTTGACGAGGCCGAAGCGCCCCCAGCCCCCGCCACAATTGCAGCCGCTGCTCGCATATTCGTCGGGACAGTTGAAAATATGGCCAGTCTCATGCGCGAAGACGCGGTCGATATTGTCGGGACCCCAACCGTCATTGTTGTAATCCATTACAATGCGCGGTCCGCCAATGCTTGCATAAGCGAAATGCCCGACCGGATATTTTGTAAAGAATCCGCAATAGGTCCATCGCGTGCCGAAGCGGGTGCGAATGTCCTCAATATAGGCCAGAACGCCGTTCCAGTCGGCGCTATAGCCGAGCGCGCCCATGGCGGGATCGCGCCACAGGGCTTCTAGATCGGGCGCGGCCGGATTTGCCGGAGTTGCGAGATCGACGACCTGGATGTCGTAGGAGAAACTGATCCCCGCGAGCGGGTTGGTCGTTGCGTAATAACCCAGGCCGTTCTGGACCTCGGCGAC
>VGEB01000103.1 GCA_016869435.1 Alphaproteobacteria bacterium
CGCCGGCCTCCTGCTCCCGCAAAATCCCGATGATCTGCTCTTCCGTGAACCGCTTCTTCTTCATCGTGTCCGTCCTCAATGGGCCGGACTCTAATCGCTTCTGGAGGAATTTCTCAGGGGCAGGTCAATGGCTTGAGCGTGCGAGTGAAATTCTATCTGAAAACCCTTGGAGATAAGCGAATCGAACATTCTTTGAAGACATCCAGATACGGATCATTCAGCTGCGACTAGTCGACGCTCGGATGCCGAATTGTGCGCATAGGTGTCCCACGTAGGTTTGTAACCGTCCTCCGCTTGATTGCCCCATGCGGCCCAATTGGGCCGAGTCCCGCGCGCAAACATTTCCAAATGCGGACCGGGACTGCAATTCTCGATCAATTGATATTGCTCATCAGGTTTACGCGAATGTTCGCGCTTCCGTGTTCCAATGTAATTGACCTGCGTTCGTCCTGGTGAAAGCGTTCTGGCATTTTTGCCGCGCACGCCGAAGAGCAGCAACTCTGTTACGTTTCGAAAATAAAAGCCGACGCCTCGACCGTCAGAGCCGCCATCTTTTCGAAGCTTATGCCAGACGATGTTCGACTTGTAATGGAAGCCCCAGGCGCTCAGAACCTGGAGACCTTCCGGAAGCATCGCGTTGGGAACCCAAAGATATAAATGAGCGGTCGGATTGACGATTTTTCTCACTGGCAATCCGGCGATTTCTTCTACGGTCATCGTTCCGTAGCGCGACAAACGCCGATGTTCTGGAGCCATTTTTCCGGTGCGGTTAATAAACCGCCATGGGGGGTCTGCAAGAACGGTGGAGAAACGACGTGAGCCGGCAAGAGCTAGAAGATCGGCTGCGGGTTCATCGCGGTCGGACATGAGATAATGACACCTTAGCATCGCTAAGAGAACGTTGCGTGAACGAAGGGTTGCACGACGGCGCAGTTCCGTCAACGCGTCGATCACAGGTCACTCACAACTAACTGCGCCCGCATCGCATCAAAATTTGACAGCGGAGGGCTTTGACACGTTCCGCCGCCGCCCCTAAGTTCCGCGCCAAATCAAGAGGGCCTTAGCCCGGAAGCATGGCCCGGAAGGAAGAGAATGCGCGCCGAACCGCTTGCGCTCAAAACCGACATTGAGCAGTCCATCGGACTGCTGAGGAGGCATCTTTGACGTCGACGCCTCGCAGCGGCGCCTCGCCGAACTGAACGTCCGCGCGGAAGACCCCGCGCTCTGGAATGATCCCGAGGCCGCGCAGAAACTGATGCGCGAGCGCACCCAGCTCGAAGAGCAAATGGGCGCTCTCTCTAACCTTGTGCGCGAACTCGACGACGCGCTGACGCTTGTCGAGCTTGGCGAGTCGGAGGGCGACGCGGCGACGGAAAAGGAAGGCGTCGACGCGCTCAAAGGCGTGTTGAAGCAGGCCCGCGCCCGCCAGATCGAGGCGCTGTTTTCCGGCGAAGCCGACGCCAATGACACTTTCATCGAGGTTCATTCCGGCGCCGGCGGCACAGAAAGCCAGGATTGGGCGCGCATGCTCTTTCGCATGTACGCCCGCTGGGGCGAGCGCCATAAATTCAAGGTCGAGGTGATCGAGGAGACGCCGGGCGAAGAGGCCGGCATCAAATCCGGCACGATTCTCGTCAAGGGCCACAACGCTCATGGCTGGGCGAAGACCGAATCGGGCGTGCATCGGCTGGTGCGCATCTCGCCCTTCGATTCGAACGCGCGGCGCCATACCAGCTTCGCCTCGGTCTGGGTCTATCCGGTAGTCGACGACAAGATTGAGGTGAACATCAATGAATCGGATTGTCGTATAGACACGTATAGATCATCAGGCGCCGGCGGCCAGCACGTCAACACCACCGACTCCGCCATCCGCATCACCCATCTGCCCACCGGCATCGTCGTCGCCTGTCAGGCGGAGCGATCGCAGCACAAGAACCGCGCCACCGCTTGGAACATGCTTCGCGCCAGGCTTTACGAGCTCGAACTCGAAAAGCGTGAGGCCGAGGCCAGTAAGGCGGCGGCCTCGAAGACCGAGATCGGCTGGGGCCATCAGATCCGCAGCTATGTGCTGCAGCCCTATCAGCTGGTGAAGGATTTGCGGACCGGCTTCACCTCGGGGACGCCCTCGGACGTTCTCGACGGCGAACTCGACGATTTCATGCAGGCCTCTCTGGCGCAGCGTATATACGGGGGCGGACCGGAGCAGGTTGAGGACGTCGACTAGTCACGCCCATTTCTCAACAGTCAGGCCGGGGATGTCGTCGAAATCCTCGGTGTTCGCGGCGACCAGCGTCAGGCCGAGGGCCAGCGCCTGCGCGGCGATCATCCGGTCGAGCGTCCGGCGGCGTTTCGCGTCCACTTTGCGTAACAGCGCCCCATAGGCGTCCGCCGCGCCGCGATCAAAGGGCAGCACGTCGATATTATCGGCGATAAGCGCGATGTACTCGCCGAGTCGTTCGTGATTTTCGGCCGCCGCTGCGCCGGCCAGCGTCTCGGCGAGGCTGATCGCCGAAATCGCCACATCGCCGATCTCGAGCGCCGACAGCCGATCGAGCACGCCGGGGAGACCGAGCGCCGCGGCCATGACGACATTAGTGTCGAGGAGATAGCGGGCCATGACGCTAACGCGGCTCGAACAGGCGCTTGGGCGGCTTGAACTCGGGACGCGCCACCGGGACCGCAGGCGGCGCGGCTTTCAGCCGCGCGATGAGGTCCGCCATGTCGAGCCGCAAGGGCGTCACAACGAGGCTTTCGCCTTGGCGCCGAACCACGACCTCGGCGCCCTCGGCGAAAGCGATTCCGCGCGGAATTCTCACCGCCAGACTATTGCCGGACTTGAAAATGCGAGTCGCGCCCATGACGCCAGCGTGACAGGCGTTTTATCGCCCGTCAATCTGTGTATATATTTTTCGGTGGATAGGTCTGACGATTAAGACCGCACCAAGGGTCAGATTTTTTTCGCAACCCGGCCGACGCGCCGATCAAAGCCTCGCGAGAAGAGCAGCCGTCGACTTGATCCCCGCTTCCGGCGCATGCTATTTGCGGCGGCCCATGGCCGCGGAGAGGTGGCTGAGTGGTTGAAAGCACCGCACTCGAAATGCGGCATACGGGCAACTGTATCGGGGGTTCGAATCCCTCCCTCTCCGCCACTTTTGTATATTAACTACATATATTCAATGAATTTTTTAATGATATCGAGAAACTGGTCCCAGTTTAGCTATTCGCCTAAGGCGCGCGCAATGGCGTCGAGCAGGAACGACCAGAGCAGGACGCCGGCGAGCACTCCAGCGACGACCGCGAAGAGAAAACGGAGGCGCTGTTCGTCTGTGCTGGCGACATCGAGGGCGAGTCTTTCCAATTTCTCGGTCGCTGTGTTGAGCGTCTCGCGCGCCCGCACGATGGCGCTCCGGTCTTCGACGCGCGCGCTTCCGCCCGCCGCCGCGATCCTTGCGGCCATTTTCTTGGGGCGTGAGCCGCAAGGCGGGGCTTTGCCGCATCGCTTTCACCATTGCGCCATAGGCGTCGAGATTAGGTGCGATGATCCCCAGCGTCTCGGTTCGACGATCAATGCGAAAATTCTCTCGTCCAGATCGACGCGCCAAAATCCGGAGTCGGTCAATCGAACCGCGCGGACG
Source organism: Alphaproteobacteria bacterium (assembly GCA_016869435.1). GTDB lineage: Bacteria > Pseudomonadota > Alphaproteobacteria > Rhizobiales > Beijerinckiaceae > Methylocystis. The sequence goes on from VGEB01000103.1 coordinate 3,636, forward strand.
GCGGTTATGTTCGTTCATTCGGGAGATCGGAAAAGCGGGCATTTGTGAGCCGTAACGATTCATGCGCGATCCGGGCGCTCTCTCTCGTTCAGGCTTTTGATGATCGCCTAACCGGCGATGGCGTCCATGCCGTCACGACCGAAACAACATCGGCTAGATAAAACCAGAGAAGGAAATTGCCGCCTACGATCGCGCGTTCCTGCGCAAGGAGGAACGCTCGTCGTTCAGATTCGCGTGCGTCTCCGATGTCTCGGCACGAAACCATAGTTTGAAAGTCGCGCCGCCGCCGGGCGTTTCCTCGACCCATATGCGGCCGCCTTGCCTGTCCATGAGCTCCTTTGAAATGGCGAGCCCTAGTCCCGTGCCGGGAGTCGCCTCGTTCTTGCGCCAAAATGGCTCAAAGATCATTTCGCGATCGACAGGGTCCACGCCTTCGCCATGGTCTACGACCTCGACCATCGCATCATCGGCGATCCGAACGATTACCGTTCCTCCGACGGGCTCCATGCGAAGAGCGTTGTCGATGAGATTGCCGACGACGCATTCGATCGCCCGCTGGTTGCCGCGCGCAACGACCAACGTCGAGCCGGCGTCGAGTTCGATGTTTCGTTCGCATTCGATCACGAGAGGCGTGTAGTCGGCGACAATTTGCCGGATTGTGGCGACGAGATCGACCTGCTGATCCCGAGTGGCCTGACGTTCGGCCAATCGTGCGGCGATCAGCATTTGTTCAACGATGGCCTGCAAGTGACTCGCGTCACGCAGCAGGTCACTCTTGAAAGTTGGCTCCTCCGCATCTTCGAGGCGTGCGCGCATAATCGCAAGCGGCGTGCGCAGTTCATGCGCGGCGTTGGCGGTATAGCGCCGCATGCGCGCCGCGCTTGCGTTCAGGCGCGCGAGCGCGGCGTTGATGGCGGTAACGAATGGCCTGATCTCCAGGGGCGCGTCCCTGGCCACGATGGTTTGATCGAGCGTAGCGAGATCAATGTTCTCTACCTGGCGCGCGGCGGCGCGCAGCGGCAACAACCCCCTGCGCACCGCAAACCATGCGGCGGCCGCCGACAGGAAAACGATCGCGACGAGATAGACCGCCATCCACGCGATTGCGTCGATCACATATCCGAAAACGTCGTCCCATCTAAATTTCTGACGGTAGATGGCGACGTGCAACCACCCGAAAGGCGTCCATCGCCGTTCCATATAGCCGAGCGGGTTCGTCTCATGGTCTTCTGGAAGATTAAAATGCAAATGGGCGGCGGTGATCTGGATGACGCCCGTCTTGATCAGAGTCGAAACAAGCTCAGGAGATGATCCAACGAGCGGCTTACGCGCTTCGTCGAAGACGGCAAATTTCAGTTGCGGGGCGCGTTCGAGTTCAGAGACGAGCGCAGGGACTGGGGTGATGCGGATGGTTCCGTCTTCTCTCTTCGCCAGTGATCTGATGACAAGATTGCTGACGCGATAGGTCGCGAATTCGTCGAGCGAGGTTCTAAAATAGGCGACCTTGGCCAGTTCCAGACCCATTGTGAGCGCGGCGCCAAGCAGAAAAGCAAAGAGCTGCGCGGCGAAGAGATGGCCGACGACGCGGCGCGCGAGCGAGGAATCAGACGTCACATGCTTTTCTTGGGCTTGTCTTTGGCGATCATGTAGCCGACGCCGCGCACTGCGTGCAGTTCTACGCCTGCATCAAGCTCCTGCAGTCGCGCGCGCAAGCGCGAGGCGAGAGTCGTCAATGCATGTGGCTGCACGTCATCCTCGAAGCCGTAGACGGCGTCGACAAGCGCCTCTCGTGGCACGATCCGGCCTGCCCGCCTCAAGAGCGCTTCCAGCAATTTGAGTTCTCGGCGCAATAACACCACAGGCCGTTCCGAAACCGTGACGGCGCGCGCATCAAAATCAAATGACAGGCTGCCGAGGACCACAGGGGGAGCGCGGTCGCCGCCCGGCCTTCTCAGACTGGCTCGAATGCGCGCCATCATCTCATCAAGATTGAACGGCTTGGTCAGATAATCATCGGCGCCTGCGTCGAGACCTTCAATTCTATCGTCGACGGCGTCGAGCGCGGTGAGCATCAGGATGCGAATGCCCGGCTGCTTCTCACGAATATGCGGGATCAATCGCAGTCCGTCGCCGTCAGGTAGCCGCCGGTCCAGCAGGGCGACGGCATAAGGGCAGCCGGCGATGGCAAGAGCCGCGCTCTCGACTGTGTCCAAGTGATCGACGACAAAGCCTGCGCTCCTGATTCGCCTGGCCAGGCGAGAAGCGAGTTCATTGTTATCCTCCACAAGCAGAATCCGCATGGGCGCCGCTCCCATTGATCCTCGGTGAGTGGCATGTGAACTGAAGCGCCGAACATTTGCAAGATCGTCTTGCTTCGCTTCATCAGGCACAAAACGGTGACTGTGGCGCCATTGCCACACCGACTACATTCTTTCCTTCTCCGCCGCCACGTAACTTTCGCGAGACTCTTCGCATCTACCTCTCAATGCGAAATAATCGCCAATCTCCCGGTTGGCGCATCGCGAACCTCGCTGGGCTCGCCGAGAAAGCAAGCTGCGGCGAAGGACGAGACTGATGATATGTCGAGCCGAGAGAGAGAGAGGAGAGCGTCGCCAATCGCTGTTGGCCTGCGCGCTCGCATTTTGCCTCCTGACTCTGCTCGTATTCCAAGGGTTCGCTGCAGCCGGCTCCCACTCCGGCGCGAGACATCCGTCGGATGAGGCCCCGATAGTCGCTGCGCTGCTCAGCGCAACCTGCAGCATCGATGCAGGGGGCGAGACGCCTACGCCGGTCAAGAAGTTGGTCCAGGCGCAGTGCTGCGCCCTATGTGGCGCGCATGCCCTGGATGCGCCGTCGGCGCCTGGGCGGTCGCTTGCGGCCAATGCGATGGCGCCGATATCGCCGCAGCCTTCGAGTGCGCGATATGTCGTCCGCTCATTGGCGAGGCCGCCGATCGGCTGGGCAAGCTCGTGGTCTTCGCAGGCGCCGCCGAGCGCTTGCTGAAGATTCCAAGATCGCCTCGGGGCAGATCCCCCGATTTGCTTAGCTCCGCCTTGCTCGCGCGCGCGTAGGACGCCGCGCCAGGAGACCTCCAATGCGTCGTTCGCTCGTCATGCGCGGCGTTTCCGCCGGCGCCCTCACGCTCTCGCTTACCACCACGACGGCCCTCGCACAGCAGTCGCTGCCCACCATCGACATAGGCGGAACGCATCCGAGGCGGCCCGCTGCGGGACCGTCCAGTCCGGGGCCGGCAGATTCAAGCGCGCCTGAGTCAACAGGAGGCCCGACGGGAAGTTCAACTGAACCGAAAACGCCGGCCGAGGGCTACGTCGTGCGCAGCGCCACGACAGCGATGAAGATGAACATTCCGCTCAAGGAGACGCCTGCGTCCATCGTTGTCGTTCCCAAGCAGGTTATTCGCGATCAGGCGGTCACACGCTTGCAGGAAGCTTTGGAAAACGTTTCCAGCGTGCGGTCGAACAGCAATAACCGCGGCGGCTATGTTTACAAGATTCGCGGGTTTACCAGTTTCGACGTCTATCGGAACAGCCTCGCGTTGCCGGGCGACAGCTACGCCGGCATGAACGATATGGCCAATATCGAACGCGTCGAGGTTCTGAAGGGTCCGGCCTCCGTTCTTTACGGACGCGCGGAGCCGGGCGGAGTCATCAACCTCGTCACGAAGCAGCCGCTTTTCGAGGAGCGCTATGTCGTCGACCAGCAAATAGGTTCGTTCAATCACTATCGAACGCAATGGGATTTCTCGGCGCCGGTGAAGCAGGCGCAGGGGGTCGCTTGGCGATTGAGCGGCGCCTATCAGGACAGCGACTCTTTTCTGCCGTTTGCGAATGGCAGCCGCATTCTTGTTGCGCCGGTCGTAACTTACCAGCCTTCCTCATGGACGGAATTTACCGCCGATCTGCAATATCTCGGCAATACGGTGCATGAATTTTCCGGCGTTCCCGTCGTCGGCGCGGCGCCTGCGCCAATTCCGATCCGACGCACCTTTAACGAGCCGAACGACCCAAGAGACCGCACCGCGCAGTTTATCGGCAGCTATTATTTTCGGCAAAACCTCGATGAGGACTGGCGGATCGTCAATCGATTCCTATACGGCAGCACCTGGTTCAATGCCCGGCAGATCGTGCCCATCTCGCTGCAGCCCGATCTCATGACGCTGAATCGCAGCACCACTTCGCAAAATTTGTTGGGCGATACCTATTCGACGAATATCAATCTCGAAGGCAAGTTCACCACCTTCGGCGCCAAACATGAATTTCTGTTCGGCCTCGACTATCTGCACAGATATTATGACTACTACTATTCAATTGGGGCGGGAAACTATCCGATCAACATCTTTTATCCGATTTATGGAACCGTTCCGCCGGCGGGTTTTCAGGAAGGCTTCCTCGGCAGCGGGTTCAATGGACATTCGTCATTCCTGGCGCGTCAGAAGGGGATGTATGTTCAGGATTTCATGACCTTCCTTGACGATCGCGCGCACATCCTCGCGGGCGTGCGTTACGACATCGCCGACGTGACCAATGGCGACAGTTTCGAAAACTATGACGAAAACGGGATGCCGCTTTATGATTCGACGAAGCTCGCCGCCATCGCGGCGAGGCTGAGAGCGCCAACCTTTGTCGACAAGGGATGGAGCCCGAGGGTCGGCGTGACTTACGATGTGACCCCCGAGGTGAGCGTTCACGCCAGCTACTCCCGCTCGTTTGGAGCGAACAACGGGCGTTCGGCCTATGGCGATCCATTCCCCGCGCAAAGAGGCATGCAGTGGGAGGTGGGCGTAAAGGCGCAGTTGCTGACCGATCTCTCCGTGGCGATCGCGTTTTATCAAATTACCAAGTCCAACGTGACGACGCTCGATTTCGCCACGCCCGATCCGGCCGACCGGCGCGTCGCTGGCTTGCAGAGAAGCCGCGGCGCCGAACTGGACGTTCTCGGCAGGGTGACGGACCGGCTGAGCGTCATGGCGAATTATGCCTACACCGATGCGAAGGTCATCGCCGATAATCCCAAAAATCCACTCGACCCATTCGGCAGTGGCCTTCTCTACAATCACCTCGACAATGTTCCCCGCCATTCCGGCAAGCTATTCGCCACCTACGACTTTGGCGAGAACGGGCTTGGGTTTCGATTGGGCGGCGGCCTCTCCGGCGCGACGCGTGTCTGGGGAGATATTCAAAACACCTTCCTGTTGCCGAGTTGGGTGCGGCTCGACGCCTTTGCGAGCTACACCACCCTGCTTGAGGGTTACAAGCTTACAGCGCAACTCAATCTCGATAACATCACCAATACGCGCTACTACACCGGCAACGACATTTTTTTCAACAATTGGGCGCCTCGCATGAACGTGCTCCCAGCGCCGCCGTTCGTCGCGATTGGCACGCTGAGAGTGGAGTTTTAGCAATGGCGCGCTGGTTCTGGGTGTGGCTGCATCGGTGGGCTGGGCTGGCGATGGCAGGTTTCCTGATCATCGTCGGCGTCACCGGCAGTCTCTTGGCGTTCTACCCGGAACTGAATGCGTGGCTTACGCCGGAGCTTTTTCCTGGTCCGCATCCGGGGAAGGAGATGTCGCTGGGGGCGCTGGCGCAGCGCGCCGAAGAGCTCGCGCCAAACGCGCGCACGACCACCGTGTTCATTGGTTACACAGGCGCCGCGATGATTGAAATGGAGGCCGCTCCCGGAGCGACGGACCTCGATTTCAGCAGAATTTATCTTGACGTCGTCACCGGTCAAGAATTGGGCCGGGTCAACTGGGGCGCGCTGCCTACGTCGCGCGCTATGGTGATGCCTTTCATTTACACGCTGCATTACTCACTGGCGCTCGGAGAGTTGGGCGTCTGGATTTTAGGCTTTGTTGCGCTCGTTTGGACGATTGACTGCTTCGTCGGCTTTTATGTGACGCTGCCGGCGCCGAGCGAAAGGTCGCGCAAGGGCTTTCTCTCGCGCTGGAAGCCGGCATGGCTCGTGAAGTTTTCCGGCTCGTTCTACCGCGCCACTTTCGATCTTCATCGTGCAGCAGGCCTATGGCTGTGGGCGATGCTCCTCGTCTACGCCTGGTCGAGCGTCTACTGGAATCTCCCCAGCGTTTACACGACGGTGATGAGCGCCATCGCCGATTTCCAGCCGCCGCAGTGGGCGCAGCCCGCCTCGAGGCGTCCTGCGCCGAGCGCCGAGCCCATGGGTTGGGAGAAGGCCGACGCCATTGGCCAGACGCTGATGGCTATCAGTCGCGTATCCATGGCTTCGCGGTCATTCGGCCGCTCGGGCTGTCGCTCATGAGGGAACGCGGATTGTATCGTTATGAAGTCCAAAGCGAGCGAGACATCGCCGACAAGTATGGCGCCACCTCGCTGGCTTTTGACGCGTCCACCGGAGCTTTTGTCAGCCTCAGCATTCCGACCGGCGATCGCTTGGGAAACACCATCACGACGTGGCTCTCGGGATTGCACATGGCTGACGTTTTCGGCCTTCCTTACAAAATATTCGTCTGCGTTCTCGGTCTCGCGATCGCGATGCTTTCCGTGACCGGGGTTTACATCTGGTGGAAGAAGCGTTCGGCGCGGCTGGCGCATGTTCGGCGGACGGCGGCGCAACATGCGCCGGCGGAGCGAAGGTTGGCGCGATTTTGATGCGGATGGGTTGTTGAGATTGATGGAGCGACGAATGGATTTCGATTGCGAAAAGCGGGGAAGTCTCGTCCACAATCTGCGCCGCGCGCTGCCGCTGTCGGGGCATCCGCGGCCGGCGCTCATCGCCTTTCTGCGCCAACGCGGCCTCAATGGACGCGGCGCGCCTCGGCTTATCGTGCTGGACGTGTTCGACGCCGGCGACGCGGGCGGCCTGATGTGCCGCTTCGCCGTCGCGGAAGATGGCGGCGGCGCGAGCTTCATCGCGCCGCTGGCGCAAGTCGCGCTCCAGCGCCGGCGCCCCGTCCGCTCGCGCGTCGCGCGCCAGCGGCGACCGCCGCCCGGCGCGGCATGAGATCGACGCTCGTCGCATTTCTGTGCCTATGCGTCGGCGCCGCGCCGGCGCGCGCCGAAGAATTGCGGGAAAACCAGGATGAGGAGAAGCTGCAAAGCGACGGTAAGCCGCGCGATAAGGACGGGGTCCGGGACAAGGAAGAGAGCAGTCGGCAGGGCAAGCAACAGGACAGGCAGCAGAAGGAGCGGCAGAATAGTCGCCATGGCGCCGTCGAACGGCGCAGCGCATCGGCCCCCAACGCCCAGACGC
>VGEB01000104.1 GCA_016869435.1 Alphaproteobacteria bacterium
CTGGTGCCGCAAGAGGGATTCGAACCCCCGACCCCATCATTACGAATGATGTGCTCTACCAGCTGAGCTATTGCGGCGATTGCGTTGCGCGAAGCGCGCGCGGCGCGTCACTCATATCGGCGCGCGGCGGCTTTTTCAAGCAGGCTCGCGCCTTGCAAGGCGGCGCTCATGGATTAGGGCGCGCGGCCGCGAAGGCCAAATAGGCCTGCACGATGGCGCGCGCAATGTCAGGCGTCGCATTCATCGGCGTCGAACGCCATTCTTCCACCGCGCCGCGCCACATGCGGATCGCGCCGGCGTCGCAGAGCGCCGCGAGATAGGCGTCGATCCTGCGGGCGCGTCGCGGCGGCGCGACGACATAGACCGGCGCCCCGGTCGCGACGGCCTCTCCCACCATATTGACGCTGTCGCCGGTCACGACGATCGCATCGGCGCTCGCCAGCATCGAAAGATAGGGGTTCTCTCCCTCTCCATCCCAGAAGAAACCGCCCGGCGCGGCGAGCGCCAGCGCGAGCGCGTCGCGCAAAGCGGCCGGCGTGCGGCGCGAGACCGTCGCCATGACAGAGCGCCCGGTCGTGAGAACCGCTGACGCGATCTGAGCGATCTCCGCGACCTCTCTGGCGCCATAGACGCCGTGCCGGCTGTCGCCGCCGACCAGCAGCGCGACGCGCGGACTAGGCAGGGCGGCGAAGCGCGGATCGAGTTCGGCGCGCGCGCCCGCGAGCCGCGCCGGCGTGATGCGGTTCGCAGGGGTAAGCGGCGAGAAGACATTCGCGCCGCTAAGCTCGTCATGGCGCGGCGCAATGATGAGATCGGCGGCGCCGGGCCCGTGTGCGGGTCTGTTCACATAGACGGTGAATGTCTGCCCGCCAGAGTTGCGCTTGAGGCGCTGCAGCGCGGGGATTGTCCGGCGTCCCGCGGCGATGGTGATGTCAGGATAGGGCGGAGCATAGGCGAGAGCGTCACGTGGATCGGGGGGCGCGAAAGGCGCAAGCGCGGCGTAGAGCGGGCCGGGCGCGACGCGGCGGATCTCGGGCGTCACGCCCAACGCCTCGACAATGCCGAGCGTCTGCGCCTCATGGCCGGCGCGGCCGTCGGAGAGGACGCGGAGCGCCGTGTGCGGCGGAAGGCCCGGGAAAGCCGAAGCGCCCCGATCCTCCCCCGCTTCGCGGGAGAGGGGGTTCGGTTCGGGCCGGTGCAACAAACCGCGTTACCTTCGTGGTTAGGGCGCCTCTCCCGCTTTAGCGGGGGAGGGACAGGGAGGGGGCGCCTCGCGCCTCAGCCAAAGGCGACCTTCAGAATCTCGTAGCTCTTGCCGCCGCCGGGCGTCGTGACTTCGACAGTGTCGCCGACGGTCTTGCCGATCAGCGCGCGGGCGATGGGGCTCGTGATCGACACCCGGCCGCTCTTCACGTCGGCTTCGGTTTCGCCGACGATCTGATAGGCCTTCTCCTCTTCAGTGTCCTCATCGACGACCGTGACCGTCGCGCCGAATTTAATCGTCGAGCCATTGAGCTTCGAGACGTCGATGACTTCGGCGCGCGACAGCTTGTCCTCGAGCTCGGCGATGCGCCCCTCATTGAGAGACTGCGCCTCCTTGGCGGCGTGATATTCGGCGTTTTCAGAAAGGTCGCCGTGGGCGCGCGCCTCAGCGATCTGCTGAATGATGCGCGGACGGTCTTCCTGCTGTCGGCGGCGCAATTCTTCGGTGAGCGCCGCGTAGCCGGCGGCGGTCATGGGCACCTTGTCCACCATTGCTCTCGCTTCTCGCCTTTCTTCAGTTTTGTCCGTCGCGCGACGCATCAAGCGCCGTGACGGTCGGCGCGGCCGGTCAAATTTGGGTCGCCAATTGCGGCCAAAAGTCGGCGCTTCGCCGACTGCGTCGCAGATTCCTCAATTTTCAGTTGGTCGCAGTCGGCGGAAAATAATCCTGCAGCGCCCGGACCTTAAGATCCCCCGACACATAGGCGCGTATCCCCTGGGCCGCTGCGACCGCTCCTGCCAGGGTCGTGTAATAGGGAACCTTATTCAGAAGCGCAGCCCGGCGCAAGGAGCGCGAGTCGGCGAGCGCCTGCGCGCCCTCAGTCGTATTGAAAACAAGCGCGATCGAGCCGTTCTTGATCGCGTCGACAATATGCGGCCGTCCCTCCGAGACCTTGTTCAGCTTCCTGGCGGCGATTCCGCGCTCGACGAGATAGCGGGCCGTGCCGCCGGTGGCGACGACGGAAAAGCCGACTTCCTTCAACAGCCGAACCGCAGGGATGATGCGGCCCTTGTCCGAATCCTTGACCGAGACGAAAACCACGCCTTCGCGCGGCGCCTTGGTCCCGCCCCCGAGCTGACTCTTGACGAAGGCGGCGTCGAAGGAGCTGTCGAGGCCCATGACTTCGCCCGTCGAGCGCATTTCCGGACCGAGGACGGTATCGACGCCAGGGAAGCGCGCGAAGGGGAAGACGGCTTCCTTCACCCCGACATGCGCCGGTTTCGTCTCCAGAGGATCGAAGTCGGCGAGCTTCGCGCCGGCCATAATCTCGGCCGCGATCTTGGCGATCGGCCTGCCGATGACCTTGGCGACGAAGGGCACGGTGCGGGACGCGCGGGGGTTCACTTCGAGCACGTAGATTTCGCCGTTCTTCAGCGCAAATTGCACATTCATCAGTCCGACGACGCCGAGCGCCTTGGCGAGGCTCGTCGTTTGCGCCTCGAGCGCGGCGATCGTCTCGGGGGCGAGCGAGCGCGGCGGCAGCGAGCAGGCGGAATCGCCTGAATGAATGCCTGCCTCTTCGATATGTTCCATGACGCCGGCGATGACGGCGTCGTCGCCGTCGGCGAGACAGTCAACGTCGACTTCGATCGCGTCGGCGAGATAGCGATCGAAGAGCAGCGGATTCTTGCCGAGCACCGTGTTGATCTGACCGGTCTTGTCGTTCGGGTAGCGCGCTTTGACGTCGGACGGCACCAGGCTCGGAAGCGTGCCGAGGAGGTAATCGTCGAGATCGCTTTGATCGCGGATGATCGCCATGGCGCGGCCGCCGAGCACATAGCTCGGACGCACGACGAGCGGCAGCCCGAGCTCCTGCGCGACGAGTCGCGACTGCTCCACCGAATAGGCGATGCCATTCTTGGGCTGTTTGAGCCCGAGCTTGTCGAGCAGCCGTTTGAAGCGGTCGCGGTCCTCCGCTAGGTCGATCGAATCGACCGGCGTGCCGAGGATCGGCGCGCCGTCCTGTGCGAGTCCATGCGCGAGTTTCAGCGGCGTCTGGCCGCCATATTGAACGATCACGCCGAGAAGCGCGCCATTCGACTTTTCGACGTCGAGGATTTCGGCGACGTCTTCATTGGTCAGCGGTTCGAAATAGAGCCGGTCGGACGTGTCGTAATCGGTCGACACCGTCTCGGGATTGCAGTTGATCATGATTGTTTCGAAGCCGGCGTCGGCGAGGGCGAAGCAGGCGTGACAGCAGCAATAGTCGAATTCGATGCCTTGGCCGATACGATTCGGGCCGCCGCCCAGAATGACGATCTTGTTCCTGTCCGTGGGGCGCGCCTCATTTGCCGGATCGCCGATGAATGGCGCTTCATAGGTCGAATACATATAGGCGGTGGGCGAGGCGAATTCGGCGGCGCAGGTGTCGATGCGCTTATAGACAGGACGCACGCCAAGTCGATGGCGCATGTCGCGCACGTCGTTTTCTTCGACGCCGACGAGCGTGGCGAGACGGCAATCGGAAAAGCCGGCGAATTTGAGCTTGCGAAGATTCTCGGCGTCTTCCGGCAGGCCGTAAGTCTTCACCTTGTTCTCAAGCGCGATGATTTCGGCGATGCGCTCGATAAACCAGATGTCGATCTTGCTTGCCTCGTGAATGGATTCAGTCGTCATGCCGAGCCGCAGCGCCTGGCCGACGACGAGCAGTCGGTCGGGCGTGGGCGTGCCGAGTGCGCCGCGCAGCACATTCATATCGTCGCCCTTGCCGAGTCCGTCGATCTCGATGTCGTCGAGGCCGCATAATCCGGTCTCCAGCGAGCACAGCGCCTTTTGCAGCGACTCGGCGAAATTGCGGCCGATCGCCATGGCTTCGCCGACCGACTTCATCGCGGTCGTCAATATCGGCTCGGAGCCGGGAAATTTCTCGAAGGCGAAGCGCGGAATTTTGGTGACGACATAATCGATCGTCGGCTCGAAGGAGGCCGGCGTCGCGCCGCCGGTAATGTCGTTGGCGATCTCGTCGAGCGTGTAGCCGACCGCGAGCCGCGCCGCGACCTTGGCGATCGGAAAGCCGGTGGCTTTCGACGCGAGCGCCGAGGAGCGCGACACGCGCGGATTCATCTCGATGACGATCATCCGGCCGTTTTTGGGATCGACCGCAAATTGCACATTCGATCCGCCGGTCTCGACGCCGATCTCGCGCAACACCGCGATCGAGGCGTCGCGCATGATCTGATATTCCTTGTCGGTCAGCGTCAGCGCCGGCGCCACGGTGATGCTGTCGCCGGTATGAACGCCCATCGGATCGACGTTCTCGATCGAGCAGATGATGATGCAATTGTCCGCCTTGTCGCGGACGACTTCCATCTCATATTCCTTCCAGCCGAGAACGCTTTCTTCGACCAGAACTTCATTCGTCGGCGAGGCGTCGATGCCGCGCTCGACGATCTCGATGAACTCCGCCTTGTTGTAAGCGATGCCGCCGCCGGTGCCGCCGAGCGTGAAGGACGGGCGGATGATCGCCGGCAGGCCGATGTCATCGAGCGCTTCGAGCGCCGCGGGCAGCGTCTTGACGTGATGCGACCGCGGCGTTTCGAGGCCGATCTTGGTCATCGCCTCGCGAAACAGTTCGCGGTCCTCGGCCTTGTCGATGGCGTGCGCCGTGGCGCCGATCATCTCAATGTCGAAATCTTTCAGCACGCCCATTTTCTCTAAGCTGAGCGCGCAATTGAGCGCGGTCTGTCCGCCCATCGTCGGCAGCAGCGCGAAGCCGCCCGGCGCCGCATAGCGCTCCTTCTCGATGATTTTGGCGACGATCTCCGGGGTGATCGGCTCGATATAGGTGCGATCGGCCATGTCCGGATCGGTCATGATCGTCGCCGGATTCGAATTGACGAGGACGATCCGGTAGCCCTCGGCCTTCAGCGCCTTGCAGGCCTGGGTGCCCGAATAATCGAATTCGCACGCCTGGCCGATGACGATCGGGCCGGCGCCGATGATCAGAATGGTCGATATGTCGGTTCGTTTCGGCATGCCGCCTCAGTTGTCATCCGCTCGTCAGCGCTCTTTCGCCCTCATGCCGAGAAACGCCATAAGGCGCGTCTCGAAGCAGGAGGGCGAGATGTGTCCAGCGGTTTCCTCGTCCTTCGAGACGGCGGCTGCGCCGCCTCCTCAGGATGAGGAAACCTTTCGTCTATTGCCCGGCGCACGCTGCGCGGGAGGCGAGCGCGCATAAAAAAGGGCCGCGTTTCCGGCCCCTGGACCGGAACGCGTCCCGAACTTGCCCGTCATTCTGTCGGCGAACCGGCGATGCGGGCGGCGAGCGGGGCGCGCCCGGCTCGAAAGTCGCCGACTGTCTAGACGAGAACGGGGCGGGAGGGAAGGGCTTAGGGAGGGGCGTGCCGCGGTTTCGCTTTCGAAGGGGCCGCGGGTGTGGCACGGGTGGCGGCGGTACCTAGCAACGCCGGGGCGCGAGAGTCGGGCACATCCGCATCCGCCGATTCGCTTACGATGCCGATCACCGGCCCCTTCACGATCCAGTCGAACTTGTTCCTCTCGATGGTGTTGCGAGAAATCGTGATCGGCTGATGGCCCTGATACCTCCAGCTCGCTGTGTCATCATTAAGCCTGCCGTCGAAAGTTCGTTCCTCAGACTTCTCGCCACCCAAAGTGAGCAATATTCCGTGTCTGTCGGGTGCGCATGAGATGGCCGCCATATGGCCCGACCTATCTTTCCAGAGCGCAATATTCCTTGTAGTAAACTTGCCTTGCGCGGTAGTGCGCTCAATAAGACCAAGCGACGTCAGCGTAAGCACCGAGCACCCAGGATCGTCTGCCAAAGACGTCGCATAGCGCGCTGACCACCGGTCTGGCAATTGGGAGCCGTCCATAAGGAGCGCGAATACGAGATTTGGCCCTACCGTTTTTAGCGGTTCATGACAGGGTTCGCTGCGCGCGAGGTCTTCGCATATCATCGCCGAAAAGATGGAGTTTCGGCGGAAGACGGTCAAACCAACCTCCCGCCTCGGGATTTCTGTAGCCTCCCACCATACCTGTTGCGGGTCTAAGAACGCACTCAGCCCGTAGTCTGAAATCTGCGATCCAGTAAGACGCCAACGATGGTGCTTTGGCCGGGAATGAGTGGTCGCGACGAGCTTCCCGCCGTTCTGATGAAACGTTGTGACCAGGACATAATTTCCAGCCTTTCCGCAACAGTCACCTGACGCTCCACATATCATGAAGTCTGGCGGCGTCGCCCTGTACTCGATGCTTTCTGCGTCGTTGGCCTCATAGAGGAACCGCTCGACGAGCGCCTGATAGGTGGGCCAGTCAAGGGCGTATTCCGGAAGCAGTAGCCCGTGAACTTTTTTTGCGTCACCCTGCGCTTGACGGATCAGCTCGACGAAGAAATTCACCAGAGCTGACTTCGATGTCGATTTTACGCTTTCGCTCGCAGTCGCCGACTTGGCCCCATCATGCATAAGCCAGCGTTGGTCCAAGTGAAATCGCCGCCGCCACTGATCTTGATCGGAAGCCGCGTGGGCTGTTCCCCCCTCAGGGTCGAAGCATTGCGCGCCGATCTTGTACGGAAAGGGCACAAGAAGGAGATTCAGTGGTTCCCGGTCTTCTTCGAATTTTGGCGCAGTACGTTGCCACGCCATGTCGACCACGCCCCAAGGCGGCACGAGTGCAAGGTTATGCGTGAGCGTCCGCATCGTATTGCCAACAGTCGGCGTGTGGGACTTTGGCATAATTCGGACAACATGTGGGTTTGCCTTCACGGCGTAGGTGGTCAGGGCGTCATTGGTTCGCCTGTGATGCTCATTCCCATCGATCGGTTCAGTACGAGCCTTGCCTTCCTCCGACCACGCGACGCCCATCACTCTCTCAAGTAAGTGGGCGTGCTGCGGGTCATCATAGCCGAGCCCTCGTGCTGCCTCATCGGCGATTACGAGAAGCGCGTAAGCTAAGGGCGGCCATGTCCGCTTTTGCTCACGCAAAGGATCTGGGGCGAGCGGATCGGGGACGCTTACGACAGGCTCACTGTGCAGGCCGGTCAGTTTGTCCCATAGACCCTTGATGTCGGTGTGTGCAGAGGGCGGCTCAGACTGCGCTGACGACTCCGCTGAAGGCGGCGCGTGGAGATGTGGGACGAGCAGGCAATTGCGCCAATGCTGCCCCAGCGTCTTCCAATGTTCGATTTCGTCTTCCGTAATGACAAAGTTCTTGTCGCCTTCCGATGCCTCGCGTTCGGAGTCGTTTCCTACTCGCTTGAGCCGGTGGTAAACGCCTCCGCGCTCGATGAGATACGCGGCAAAGGCGAAAACATCAGTCGGCCACGCTGGCAAATCGCCTTTTTCTCGAATGGGGTTATTGTCCAGCCCCGTACCATCGGGAAACACGATTGCGAACGCACCCGCGATCGTGTTCCAATGTTTCTTACCCCAATCTGAGCCCGACACGGGCATTTTTGTATCGCTCATTGTCCGGCACCCGAAAACAGGTCGCGCAGAAAAAATTCATGCTAAAAGTAATTTGAAGAAATTCAACGCACAATCGGAAGGATGTTCCTGCGAATGGAGACGATCGTGTCCATGTATTCGCTGTCTGCATTGGGGCCAAAGCCGAACCCCCGAAGATAGGCGATCGCCGCAGCTCGCACGTTCTCGTCGTGGTCGACGCCGAGTGATGTCACATCAACCGGGGTGGGGTGCTCCTCCACGACGACCACTCTGTCGCCGCTCGCAACTCGCGATTGAGGCTTCCGCATTTTTCTGCTTTCATGTTGTGCCGGCTGGCCGGCAGGGGCGCGAAACTTGGCGGAGCGCTTGGCAGCCTTCCGGGTTGACGAAGCTCCGAGCCGTCTTGCTGGCAACTTAGCCATGCTGCACACCCTTGGCAATAGCCAAAGCTCTTTGCGCCGCAACCGCTTCGAGCCAGTCCCGAAGCACACTTGCATTTAATTGGTTAACAGCCTGTTCAAGCTCGGCTTTGCTCCCTCAAAACGGCTACATGGGTTCTAGATGTTTCCCAGCAAGGCCCATCAGCCGGGAAATCGTTCCCGAGGCCGTCAGCCAAGAAGCAACCGGATCGACACATTTGATTCTACCGGGTATCGCTGCTGCCCATGTCCGTGCCCCGCCAACTCAGCGCCTATGCGTCGGTCGGCGTCGGCGCGACGCTTGCGCATTACGCCGTCCTGATTGGCCTGGTCGAGGGCGCGGGCTGGCGCGCGGTGCCAGCGACGCTGTGCGGCTATGTCGTGGGCGGCGGCGTGGCCTATCTCTTGAACCGCCGCCATACATTTGCGAGCGACCGGCCGCATGCCGAGGCGACATGGCGCTTTGCGCTCGTCGCTTTCGTCGGCTTTTGCATCACCTTTGCGCTGATGAGCCTTTTCGTCGATCGCTGGGGCGCGCCTTATCTGCCGGCGCAGATGGTCACCACCGTGCTGGCGATGTTCGTGACCTTCGCGCTTAACCGGCGATGGACGTTTGGGTGAGGCGCTCAGCGATATAATTGCCTGCCAAAGTGGAGCAGAGATACGGGGGAGCGTCTTCAAACGCCTCGCACACGATCGGATCGACGCTCTCTTCCGCGCCAGAGACTTAGGGCGCTCGTCCTACCGACCGTTATTGCGGCGGCCCTATCCAAATCCACCGGTTAGAAGATGGCACTTCTTGTATTTGATGCCGCTGCCACAGGGACAGGGATCATTGCGACCGGTCTTTTCCTGCTTCTTTCCCTTCAGAATCTTCTTGATAGCCTTAATCGGCGTTGGCGCAGGCATCTTCGCCACGACAGCATCCATGGCGGCGTCCTGCTTCCAAGGATAATCCAACAACAGACCAAAGCGAACGGCACCGTCCAATGGCCGGATGGCTAACCCGAACCAAACATTTGCTTTGGTGCTGCATTTCCTTTTTTCGCAGTGGCGTTCCAGCCTGGGGCCTGCAATCCCGTCGGGTAGCGCATTGCAATGCACTGTGATCCCACTCTCAGCTTCGCTGATGGCCATGGTGGCGTCATGCGGTTTCCCGTCTTGGGTTGCGTCGACGGTTATTTTGTCGATCATCCGGCTGAGGTCGTTCGCGCTCTTGCCGCTGAGCTTAAGAAGTTCGAGACCTGTGGCGATCGCTCCAGGCTCGGAACGGTTTTCGATCTCCTCAATGATCCGACCAACGGCTGTGCCCTTCAAATGCGTCAGTAGCCCGGGAGGATTTCTTTCGCCACTAACTCCGTCACGCCGGGCCGCCATTGCTATGTCTACGTCGACAGAAATGTCGTCGTGTAATGCAATAAAATCATAGTCTCCGAGCCAAAGATTCTGGCGGAGGTGATAGCCGAGAGCGACGATCTCGTGGGAAAGACTAATGTTGTCGGCGGCTCGCGCCCGTAGCTCCAAGTAGCTGAGAAGGCGAAGTGGTGTCTCCAGGAACTCGGTCACGACATCGATAAAGAACACGTCGCATACTAGAGGCTGCTCGATGTTGTTGTTCGTTTTGAAGGAAAGGAATTGCTGAGCCTGGAAGCTCAACGCCGGATAGTGATCGGAAACGACGCAGGCAGGGTGAATTTTCTTGAGAGCCACTCCAGGGTTAATCGCTTTGCCCGAATTATCCGCAAGGAACGACGTGCCGGCGAGCAGATATTGGCTGCACGCAACCGCTTGATCACACGCATCCTGAACGGCAGCCTTGAAATCCGTCTGTAGTTGTAGATCGTTGCCCTTTCGAGCAGCCAATGTGAGTTTCTTCGATTTGGCCTGAACAACGATCGCGCGATCGCCGATCAGAACCAGTGTATCGATCTCGCCAAGCTTCTTCTTACGGGCACTGTTCTCCCAGACGTCGACGTTTCGAAAAACTCTGTCGGGGCCGAACACGCGTTCCAAGCGTGCGGCGCAGAACTCCTCGGTGAACGCACCGCGATTTTTCATCGCAGTAGCCGCATAGGCCCTGTCAGCAGTCATCCAATAGAATGGGGTTTCGTACAGGGCCTCTGTCAGGCTTACGTAAAGAAAAAGGATGCGGCCATCGCCATCAGCATTCAGAATCGGGAAAGCGTTGGCTGCATTGAACTCATTGAGCGATGTGAAGGTGGGATTGCTGTCTTCTGGACATGTAAACGCGTCAATTACGGCCTTTACCGTGGTTTCAGGCAGGCCTGATTTTGCCGTGATATCGGCAGCGGTAAATTGAAAGCCAGCAAGAACACTCCATTTTTCCGGCGGAAGCCCCTTTATGCCCTTTAAAGTCTCAAGCAACTTATCGTTCAAGAACTCACAAACGGCGGCGGCAACGTTCCGAGCGTCGTCCGGCGTATAGCCCTTCTGCTTTCTCAACCACGGTTCGTCCCGCGCGTACTTTTCGACAGACAGGTCTCTGTATTGGAAGCTGTATGCTGATTCGGCACCATAAAATATTGGCTCGCGTAGGGCTTCCGCTGGGGATGTCCCGCTTGATGTTGAAAAGCGGAAATCGGCGTTGCTGGCCTGAATGCTATGCGGCTTTCGCGGTTTGAGCAAGATGCTCGTTCGATGGGACGGCGTTCGCCATGCGCTTTGCGAGCGCC
>VGEB01000105.1 GCA_016869435.1 Alphaproteobacteria bacterium
GATCTTGAGGCCCTGACGCCAATTTCCATTGAGCGGCCACCACAGATAAAGGCCGATCAAGACCGAAAAGAAGACGGCGATTCCTACCGCGCCAAGGATGTAGGCGTTGGTGAAACCAAGCAGCAGCGTCCAGTGGAACGCGACCAGAATGCGGATGAAAGGCTGGGAAAGCTGATCGTCGCCGTGGAGATACAGGCGTTGCCCCTTCACCTTCGCAGTGTAGGGATCGACGAAAACCTCCCAGAAATAGGCGTCCAGATCGTCCCCTTCCGTTGCATAGGTGACGGCCGCCGCAGCGCCGGGATGACGGGGCATTCTGAGCCGCTCCACCAGTGCGCCCGGCGGTATAACCTCCTTTGCGGCGGCCAATATTTCGTTCAGCGGACGATAGACGGGATTCGCCGGCGTCCCGACCTTCATCATGGAGGAGTTGAGGAATTCGTCGATATCCTGGCGATAGGAGAGGATGCTGCCGCTGAGCCCGACCAACACGATAACCGCGCCCAGAAACAGACCGATCGTGCGGTGAATGCGCAGGAATAGACGCCGCCCGAATTCAGCACGAATGGCCGCATGCATCCGCGCGACGCTCTCGTGCGCGTCGCGGCTTACCCCGCTATTGGACATTGCCGCATCCCGATAGACGGCGCCCGCGTAAGCGCGATATGATTTATATACATAAATATCACACTCTGTGACGCGGAAAATGTCAAGACGCGGGAGATGTCAACGGAGAACAAGGCGCGCTTGTCATGACAATTCGCCCGTCGAGGGAAGCGCGTTACCAAACCTCGCCGCTTATCCATTGAGGCCACGCAACCATGAACAAGACCGCACTCGTCGCATTCACGCTGCTTTTCGCAGTCATTGTGTCCGGCAGGAGCGCGCCGCGTGCGGAAGAACTCACGCAAAATGACTGGCTGCTCCGCGCCGAAAACGACGAGGCGCGATTCCGCCTCCTTCAGAAGCAGATGCGCGGATTCGACCAGCCGATGTGGGAGGTTGGCGAACGCTTCGCGAGATTGCACGACGCGCTGAAACACGAAAATTACGAGCTTGCCGTCTATCACTGGGACAAGATCAAGACATCGATCGAGAATGGCGTCGCCAAACGACCGGCGCGCGGCGAGAGCGCGCGCAACCTATTTCTGGGCGATCCATGGAACGAGGTTCGCGCGGGTCTGATCTCGGCCGACAGGAAGAGGGCCTGGGACTCATTCGACAAGGCCCGCGCCGCTTGCCAGTCCTGCCACCAGGCGGAAAAGGTCGGCTTCATGAACCAGCAGGCCGTCTTCGATTTGGCGCGACCAGAACGCTAGATAGAGCGCGGTTCGCGAGGTGAACGCCGCTTTTTCGGTCAAGCGCGCTCTATGCTTTGGGAGTCGATCACATCATCTGCATTTGGTGGATTCCCTCCAAATGCAACGTGATCTAACCCCCGCCGAAGCGATCGGCCGCTTCGCCGATCGCTTCATAAACGAGACCGAGTTCGGCGTCCTCGACGCAATATGGCGGCAAGACATAGATGGTCGGGCCGAGCGGCCGCAGCAGCAGCCCGCGCTCGTTGAAGAAGCGCATCAGATCGAGCGCGACCGTCGCCAGATAGCCGGCCTGCGCGAGATTGAGATCGAGCGCCGCGATCGTTCCAAGCCGACGAACGTTCGAGAACCGCGAGTCGTCAGCAAAGCGCGCAAGGCGTTTCGCCTGCATGTCGCAGAGCGCTGCGACGCGCGCGGCGGGTTCTCCCGTCGCCCACACGTCGAGATTGGCGAGCCCCGCCGCGCAGGCGATCGGATTGGCGGTGTAGGAGCTCGAATGAAAGAACGCGCGCGCGCGCTCCGGCGATAAATGCGCTTCGAAAATTTCCCGCTTGCACATCGTGACCGCGAGCGGCAGCGCGCCGCCGGTAAGGCCCTTGGCGTAGCAGGCGATATCCGGAATGACGTCCGCCTGCTGGCAGGCGAAGAGCGTTCCGGTGCGGCCAAAGCCCGTCATCACTTCGTCGGCGATGAACAGCACGTTGTGATGCGCGCAGATGCGCCTCATTTCCTTGAGCGTATCGACGCCATAGACCAGCATGCCGCCGGCGCCGAGAATGAGCGGCTCGACGAGAAAAGCGGCAGGCCGCTCGCCACAGGCGCGCTCCAGCGCGTCGAGCGTCTCCTGCTCGCGCCCGCGCGTGGGAAAGGGAATGCGCGACACCGCATAGAGCAATGGCTCGTAAGGCGCGTTGAAGGGCGAGCGCGCGCCGACCGACATCGTGCCGATAGTGTCGCCATGATAGCCGTGCTCAAGCGCGACGATGCGCGTGCGCGAGTCGCCACGGTTGCGCCAGAAGCCGAGCGCCATCTTGATCGCCACCTCGACGCAGGTTGAGCCGCTGTCGGAATAGAAGACATAGTCGAGCCCTGGCGGCGTCAGCGCCACGAGGCGCCGCGCAAGAGCCTCCGCCGGCTCATGGGTGAAGCCGGCGAAGATGATCTGATCGAGCCGTTCGGTTTCTTCGCGAATGGCGCGCATGATCGCCGGGTGGCGATGGCCATGGGTGATCACCCACCAGGACGAGATGGCGTCGAGAAAGCGCCTGTCGTCTTCGGATTCGAGCCAGGCGCCTTCGGCGCGCGCGATCTTGAAGGCGCCGGGCTGCAGCGCATGCTGGGTGAACGGCCGCCAGACCGGAGACTCGGTGACGAAGCTCACGCACTGCCCCCGAAAGCATCGCGCGCGATCGCGGCGTGGAACGCCGCGCCGAGCGTTTTCTGATTCAAAGGATTGAGCTTTGGCAGCCGGCCAATAATGCGCGCGCCGCCCATCATCTCGATTGTACGTTGCGCACCGGCGTCGGCGTCGCCGCAGAAGACGATTCCCACTATCGGAATCGCGCGTCTGCGCAGCGCTTCGAGCGTCAGCAGGCTGTGATTGATGGCGCCGAGACTCGTGCGCGCGACGAGAATGACGGGAACTCGCCAACGCTCCAGCACATCGATGGTCAACGCACGGTCGCTGAGCGGCGTCATCACGCCGCCCGCCGTTTCGATCACCAGAGGACCATCGCATTGCGGCGGGTTCAGCGCGGCGACGTCGATGTCGACGCCTTCGTCGCGCGCGGCGAGATGCGGCGAGGCCGGTCGACGCAGCCGCCAGGCTTCTGGGACGATGCGGTCGGCCGGCGCGCCGGAAAGCCGTGCGACGGTCTCCGAGTCGGTTTCGTCGTCGAGGCCAGCCTGTACCGGCTTCCAATAATAAGCATCCAACGCGCCGACGATCGCGGCGGAGACGACGGTTTTGCCGACGCCGGTGTCCGTGCCGACGATCACGAAGCGGCGGTTCATGTTTCGAGTCTCGTCAACTCTTCGCCAAGATGCGCAATCATCTGCGCAACGTCTTCGCCGCTGGTATTGAGCGTCAGCGCGATGCGCAGCCGCGCGGATCCCTCCGGCACCGTCGGCGGGCGAATAGCGCGAATATCATAGCCATGCGCTTGCAGACGCGACGCAAGAGTGGTGGCGCGAATGTCGGAACCGACGACGATTGGTTGAATTTGGCTTCCCGACGGCTCAATCGCGCAAAGCCGCCGCAGCGCGGCGCCGGCGAATTCGACGCGTGAGGTCAGCGTGGCGCGCCGGTCATCAGCCCCCTCCACGATCTTGAGCGCGGCGCGGACGCAGGCGGCGACCAGGGGCGAAGGCGCGGTCGCAAAAATAAATGGCCTGCAGCGATTGATCATAAAGTCGCGCAAGAGGCGCGGCAGGCAAAGCAGGCCGCCCGCCACGCCCATCGCCTTGCCGCAGGTGTGTAACGTGATGACATTCCCCCTGCCTTCGAAACGCGCGGCGAGGCCACGGCCGTGCGGACCGTAAACGCCCGTCGCATGCGCCTCGTCGATCACGAGAAAAGCGTCGATTTGCATGGCGAGCGCATGGAGATCGTCGAGCGGTGCCTTGTCGCCGTCCATGCTGTAAAGGCTTTCGACCACGATCCAGAGTCGCCCGCGTCCGCCCTTTGCGCGCCAGGCGATGATCGCGTCCTGCGCGGCGCCGACGTCATTATGACGAAACGGCGCATTCGGCGCGCGCGCCAAGCGCATGCCCTCATGGACGCTCGCATGCGCCAGCGCGTCATAGAGAATAAGATCGTCGCGCTGAGGCGCGGTGGAAAGAAGCGCCTCATTGGCCGTAAAGCCGGCGCTGAAGTACAGCGCGCTTTCCGCGCCAAAGAAGCGCGCGGCCTCTTCCTCCAAAGCTTCATGCTCCGGATGATTGCCGCGCAAGAGCCGCGAGCCGCCGGCGCCGACGGGAACGCCGCGCGCCAGCGCGGCGTGCGCGGCCGCGGCGAGTTCCGGCGACTCGGCGAGCGCCAGATAATCGTTGGACGCGAAATCCAACCCGACGCGCGGCGCAAGCGCGCGCAATCGGCCGCGTTCGGCAAGACTGGCGAGATCTTGCGCATAGCGATCGAGCATCGAGGATCGATCCTGGATCAGGAGAACCGCTCCCAGGCCGCTTGTCTGGTGACGCCCAGAGCCTTGCCGATCGCCGTCCAGCTGACCTCGCGTTTGCGAAGCGCCGCGACCTGCGCGTGAATGAAAGAATGCAGCGCCGCGACGCTGGCCTCGCTCGCCTTGATCGAAGAGAGCAGCTGCTCCTCGGTGAGATCATCCCAGCTTTTGAACGGCGAAGGCGCAGCGTCAAGGATTTTGTTGCAGACGCCGACGCAGTCTTCGCAAATATAGCCGCCGGCGGCGCCTCCGATAAGCCGAGAGACTTGAGTTTCCGCCTTTTTGCAAAAGGAGCAGCGCAGTTTACGTTTGGGCAACAGCATCGCGACCGCCTCCGTCAAGCCGTTCTTGACAGATGATCCGACGATCGTCAAGTTAGCCTTGACATCCCTTGAAACCGGCTCGGGAAAACGCAATCTGATATTAGGAGCTTTGCCTGGAGCAGCCGCCATGAACGCGCCGAACAACGCCGACGCGTCGCCTTCGCGCATTCCCTGGCCGCCGATTCTGATGGGATTCGTTCTGGCGACCGGACTGGCGCTCGACGCTGCGACTGGTGCGTCGCTCTTCGACGCCGCCTCCTCTTCGCAGCCGCTTGCGGCCGGCGCGGCGATCGTCGTCCTGGCGCTCGCCAATGAATTGTGATGCTTCCGCATTCTCGCGCGCCATCAAACCACGATCCTGCCGCATCGGGCCGCGTCCTATCTCGTCACTGAGGGACCGTTCCGCTTTTCGCGCAATCCGCTCTATGTGTCTCATGTCGCGTTGATCTTTGGACTGGGACTGTTGCTCGGCTCGCCGTTCACGCTGCTGTTGACGCCACTTCTCGCATTTGGTCTGACAAAGCTCGCGATCGAGCCTGAAGAACGGCATCTTCTTGAAAAATTTGGCGACGATTATCGGTGCTATATGGCGCGCACGCGGCGATGGCTCTAAACTCCGCGGCGTCGCGAAGGAGGCGGCAAAATGGACGCGACTGCGGCGGGCGAACGCATCGACTTCACCGTGCGAGGCATGACCTGCGCCTCCTGCGTCTCCCACGTCGAGAAGGCGCTCGCGCATACGCCGGGCGTGAAATCGGCGCGCGTCAACCTCGCCACTGAACGGGCTGAAGTTTCCCTGGAGCCGCAAGCCAATTTGACGCAGCTCGTCAAATCCGTCGCCGATGCCGGCTATGAGCCGGTCGTCGAGACGATCGAAATCGGCGTCGGCGGCATGACCTGCGCCTCCTGCGTCGCTCATGTCGAAAAGGCGCTGAGCGCCGTTCCGGGCGTGATCGAGGCGAAGGTCAATCTTGCGACGGAGCGCGCCTCGGTGCGCGCGCTCGCTGGCCCCGGCCTCGTCGACAGCCTGCGCCGCGCCATTTCGCAGGCGGGCTATGAACCCCGACAGATCGAAGGCGATTCGGCCGGCGCCGATCGTGAACGGATGCGGCGCGAGGAGGAAATGCGCGCGCTGCGCTTCCGCTTGGTCGTGGCCGCCATTTTGACGGCGCCGATCTTCGCGATCGAGATGGGCGGGCATCTCATCCCCGCTGTTCATCACTGGGCGATGGGGACGATCGGCGAGTCCCGGATCCGCGAGATTTCCTTTCTGCTCGCGAGCGTGGTGCTGTTTGGCCCCGGCCTCGTGTTCTTCCTGAAGGGAATTCCGTCGCTGTTGCGGCGCCAGCCAGATATGAACGCGCTGGTCGCCACGGGCACGCTGAGCGCCTATCTCTATTCAGTCGTCGCGACCTTTGCGCCCGGTGTGCTGCCGGCGGGCTCGGTGCATGTCTATTACGAAGCCGCGGTCGTCATCGTCACCTTGATCCTGTTCGGACGCTATCTCGAGGCGCGCGCCAAGGGCCGCACGTCGGAAGCGATCCGCGCTCTGGCCCGGCTTCAGCCGAAGACCGCCCGCGTTGAACGCGATGGTGCGACCGTCGACGTTGCGATCGACGAGGTGCGTGTCGGCGACATCGTTCTGGTGCGGCCGGGCGAGCGCATTCCGACGGATGGCGTGGTCACGCAGGGCGCGTCTCACGTCGACGAGTCTATGGTGACGGGCGAGCCGGCGCCGGTCGCAAAACGGCCCGGCGCCGCAGTCACCGGCGCAACCGTCAATGGCTCCGGCGCATTCTCGTTTCGCGCGACCCGCGTCGGCGCGGATACGACGCTCGCCGGCATCATCCGCATGGTCGAGCAGGCGCAGGGCGCGAAATTGCCGATTCAGGCGATGGTCGATCGGGTCACCGCGGTCTTCGTCCCCGCCGTCTTTGCAATCGCGGCGCTGACTTTCGTCATCTGGATGCTGATCGGACCGGAGCCGCGCCTCACTTATGCGCTCGTCAATGCGGTCGCCGTGCTCATTATCGCTTGCCCATGCGCCATGGGGCTGGCGACGCCGGCGGCGATCATGACCGGCACCGGCCGCGCGGCGGAGCTCGGCGTGCTCTTCCGCAAGGGCGAGGCACTGCAGACGCTGCGCGACGTGACGCTCATCGCCTTCGACAAGACCGGCACGCTGACCCACGGCAAGCCGCGCCTCACCGATCTCATTGCTGCGCCGGGCAAAAGGGAAAACGACCTGCTGCGTCTCGCCGCGAGCGTCGAGGCGCAATCGGAACATCCCGTCGGCGCCGCTCTGGTCGCCGCCGCCAAGGCGTCGGACCTCGCGCTTTCGCCTTGCGCCGACTTCAAATCCGTCGTCGGCATGGGCGTCTCGGGGCTCGTCGACCGCAGGACCGTCGCCGTCGGCGCCGAGCGCTTCATGACGTCGCTCGGCGTCGACGCCGCGCCCTTCGCAGAGGACGCCCGGAGGCTCGCCGAGGACGGCAAGACGCCGCTTTACGTCGCGGTTGACGGCAAGCTTGGCGCCATACTGTCCGTCGCCGACGATTTGAAGCCGACAAGCCGCGCGGCGATCGACGCGATCCATGCGATCGGGGTCAAGACCGCGATGATTACCGGCGACGACGAGCGCACCGCGAACGCGATCGCCCGAAGGCTCGGAATCGACGAAGTCATCGCCGGCGTTCTTCCCGATGGAAAGGTCGCGACGCTCGAACGTCTGCGCGAAGCCAACAAGATCGCTTTCGTCGGCGACGGCGTGAACGACGCGCCGGCGCTTGCCGCCGCCGACACCGGCATCGCCATCGGCACCGGAACGGACATCGCGATCGAGGCCGCCGACGTCGTGCTGATGTCGGGCGATCTCGCCAAGGTGCCAGCGGCGCTGGCGATCTCGCATGCGACGATGCGCAACATCCAGCAGAATCTTTTTTGGGCCTTCGGCTACAATGTGCTGCTCATCCCTGTCGCGGCCGGCGCGCTCTATCCGATAAACGGCGTGTTGCTATCGCCGATGTTCGGCGCGGCGGCGATGGCGCTGTCCAGCGTCTTTGTCCTCACCAATGCGCTGCGCCTGCGCCGTTTCGAGCCGCCGATCGTCGCAAGCGCCGAGGCCGCCGAGGCGATGACGCCGATCGGGACGGAAGCGGCGGATAGAGAAATCAAGGAGGAAGCGATGACGACTTTCAATGTGAAGGATATGACCTGCAACATGTGCGTGAAGCATGTCACGAAGGCAGTGCAGGCGGTCGAGCCGAACGCCGACGTCAAAGTCGATCTCGCCACTGGCAAGGTCGATGTGACGCCGGCGCCCAAGGACGCGCAGGCGCTCGCCAAGGCGATCACCGACGCAGGCTATCCGGCGCAGGTCGCCGCGTGAGGCGACGAGCTTTTTTTGGGACGCCGAACAGGGCGCGCGCGCCAAGGCGGTCCAGATGACGCGCTCGCTCGCCGGCAAGACCCTCTTCATCACCGGCGCGAGCCGCGGCATCGGCCTCGCCATCGCCCTTCGCGCGTCGCGCGACGGCGCGAATATCGTCGTCGCGGCAAAGAGCGTGACGGAAAATCCAAGAATTCCGGGGACGATCTACACCGCTGCGGCGGAAATGGAAGCGGCGGGCGGACAGGCGCTCGCCGTGCCCTGCGACATCCGCTTCGAAGATCAGGTCGAGGCGGCGGTCGATCAGGCCACATCATGCTTTGGCGGGATCGATATTCTGATCAACAATGCGAGCGCCATCGATCTGCGCGGCGTCGATACGCTCGAGATGAAGCGCTTCGATCTGATGCATCAGATCAATGCGCGCGGAACCTATCTCTGCTGCAAGGCGGCGCTGCCGCATCTGCGCAAATCCGCTAATCCGCACATATTGACGCTCTCGCCGCCGCTGGATTTGAATCCGAAATGGTTCTCTCCCAACCTCGGCTACACAATGTCGAAATATGGGATGAGCCTGGTGACGCTTGGGCTCGCGAAGTCCCTGGAAAGCGACGGAGTCGGCGTCAATTCGCTCTGGCCCGAGACCGCGATCGCGACCGCCGCAGTGGCCAACCTGCTTGGCGGCGACGAATTGGTGCGCCGCTCGCGAAAGCCGGAAATCGTCGCCGACGCCGCGCACGCCATCCTTGTTCGTCCAGCAAGGAGCTGCAGCGGCAATTTCTTCATCGACGCGCAGGTTTTGATGGAAGAAGGCATGGTCGACTTCTCGACCTACGCCGTCGATCCAAAGATCGACGCAGTCCTCGATTTTTTTCTCGATGCGCCGGTCTCCGCCAAGGTGACGAAATCGGCTTTTCGTCCCGACAAATAGCTACGCCAACGCGGCGGCGCCGGCGGCGATCGTAAGGGCTCCGATTGTGGCGACGATCGCGCCGGACACATAGGGCGCACGCGCCGCCCAGGTTTCAACCCCCGGCCAGCGCGAGACGGCGTGACGCAGACCAAGCGCCGCCGCTACGCCGACCAGCACCAGCGTCAGCGCGAGACCGATGCTGAAACAGAGCACAAGCAGCGCGCCCAGTCCGATACGCCCGACCTGCAGACACAGGAGAAGCACGGTGATCGACGCCGGACAGGGAATGAGCCCCCCAGTCAAACCGAAGAGAATGATCTGTCCGGTCGTCACGTGACGATTGGCGAAGCGGCGATCGATGTCGAGCGCATGTTGGCGTTCATGGGCGTCGGCGTAAACGGTCGGATCGACGTCGAGCAATTCGCTCTCGAATTCCTCTTCCTCATGGCTGTGCGGAAGGCCTTCCTCATGCGCATGCGCATGGGCGGCGCGCGCGTGGCTCTTGGTCCGGCGAAGGCGCCCGCCACGCGAAGTCGCAGCGCCGACGCTGTCGACGTTGATATCGCGCCAGCTTCGCCAGATCATCCAGAAAGCGATAACGAGAATGAGCGCGCCCGAAACGATCTGCAGATAGGGTTCGTTCGCTTCGACGTTGAGTTGCGCGCCGAAATAGAGTCCGGTCAGCGCGATCACCCAAACGACCGCCGTGTGCGAGACCGTCGCTGCGAGCCCAAGCAGCACCGCCTGCGCCACCGTGCCCCGAACCGCGACAATAAACGCCGCCATCATCGTTTTTGAATGGCCGGGCTCGAGCCCATGCAGCGCGCCCAACGCCACCGCGCTCGGCGCGAAGATCCAAGCGTTCGCCGCGCCCGCGCGGAAGACTTCTGAAAGATCGGACATTGAGGCGGCGCGCGCTCCTCGGACGCAGTGTCAAAGGCGACAAAAGCGGGAGACCGGCTTTAAGGCATCGATGGCTCCGCCGATCTTCGGGGAGCTCGGTTTTTATAGTGAGCGCAGCTCTTCGAAACAAGCGCAGTGGAACAATGAACGCCAGTCAGTCGCTGCGCCAAAAGCAATGGCGAACGATGGGCATGGGGTTACAGCTCTTAGCCAAATTCGGCCGCGCCGGGATAACCGCGAACCCAGGCCATTCTCGATGAATGGCGCCTCGCTCAGGCAAAGCGATTAGGCGCGCGCTACAAAAAACCCCCGGCTTTTTGGGCCGGGGGCTTTGTATAAGAACCTCAGTACCGCTTAGGGCATGTCGCCCGCGACGAACTTCGGAATCACCGGACCGCCGATTTCGGCCGCGAAGCGGCGTCCCGACGGCGAGAAGAACATCAGCAGGCCGCCGATCTGGCTGTCGGTGTCGTAAGCCAGGTCAGACAGACGCTCGATGTCCCAACGCGCGTCCTGCACCTTCACGGCGATTTCCTTGGTCTCGCCCGGCGCGATCGGCGTCGGATCCGTCGACAGACCGCGGTCGGCCAACAGATAGTCCGGGAAGTCGGGCTTCGTCGTGAACACGTCAGGGTTCAGGAAGCGCAGGCCGGCCGTGGTGTATTCGCCAAGGCGCAGCGGCTCGGAGGTCG
>VGEB01000106.1 GCA_016869435.1 Alphaproteobacteria bacterium
GCGACCTGCTCGTCGATCGAGCGCGTCACGCCTTCGCCTTCATAGACATATTTGCCGCTCTTGAAGAATTCCGTCGCGGCGCAGTCGGAGGCGAGATGCACGTCGACGCCCGGCTTGAAGCCCGCCGCTTCGACCGCCTTCATGATGAAGTCGAGCGCCGCTTCGGCGGACGGCAGATTGGGGGCGAAGCCGCCTTCGTCGCCAACCGATGTGCTGAGGCCGGCTTTCTTCAGCGCCGCTTTGAGCGTGTGGAAAATCTCCGCGCCCCAGCGGATGGCGTCGCGCACATTTGGCGCGCCGGTCGGCATGATCATGAATTCCTGGAAGTCGATCGGATTGTCGGCGTGCACGCCGCCGTTGACGATGTTCATCATCGGCGTCGGCAGAACCCGCGCCTGGACGCCGCCAACGTAGCGATAGAGCGGCAGCGCGGTCGCCTCGGACGCCGCCTTGGCGGCGGCGAGCGACACGCCGAGAATGGCGTTGGCGCCGAGCCGCGCCTTGTTCGGCGTGCCGTCGAGCTTGATCATCGCCTCGTCGATGGCGACCTGATCCTCGGCCTCGAAGCCGAGCAGCGCCCCGGCGATCTCGTCATTGACATTGTCGACCGCCGCCAGCACGCCCTTGCCGAGATAGCGCGATTTGTCGCCATCGCGCTTTTCGACCGCCTCATGCGCCCCCGTGGAGGCGCCGGACGGAACGGCGGCGCGGCCCGAAGAGCCGTCCTCCAGCGTTACCTCGACCTCGACGGTGGGATTCCCGCGGGAATCGAGAATTTCGCGGGCATGGATGTCGACGATCTCGGTCATTTCAGGCCTCTTATGATGCGGCGCGGGGCGGCGCGACTTCTTAGACCTATTGCAGCGTCCCGAAAAGCCTCAGGCGAGAAAAGCTTTCGCGTAGGGCGGGCTTTTGGCGCGACGATGCTGCGCCGCCGCGACCGGGCGCCGGCGAGGTCCATTGACTGTCAGGGACCCCTCCCTATCCTTGAGCTTGATCGATGTAGCGGTCGTTCGCCGCTAGGCGCGACGGGGTCGGCGGGAGGTAAGGATAAGCACAACGCGATTCGCGCGCGTCGCGGCGGTCAGCTTCTGCTTGGGGCTTTGGCCTCCGGCGCGCGCCTTGGCGCAGTCTCAGGAGCATGTCGCCGCGGCGGCGGCGACTTTGGAAAAATCCCCCGTCCGAGCCAATTGCGCGCCGGCGCAGGAAGATTTCCTCGGCTGGCCGGCGAATCTCGTGCAGAGATGCGAATATCACGTCGAGGACATGCCCGGCCTCGCCTATGTGCTTGACGTGAAGCCGGAAACTCTGGCGCGCTGGGTCGAGGCCGGATGCGGCGCGCTCATGGTCGGGGCCAGCCGTTGTTTCGAGCGGACCCTAAAATGTGCGCTCGACAGCACAAGCGCGACCTTTGTCGTCGGCGGCAATTTGATCGCAGCGCGCGGCGGCGTGAAGCAGAACCGCTTCTATCGAAACGGCGTCGCCATCGTCGCGCCGAAAAGCGGCATGCCCGGCGCCGTGCCGATCGCCGAACAGGAGCAGATCGCGCATATCGCCGAAAAGACCGTGTCTGGGATGCTCGAGCGCGGCGGCGTCGCCTTGTGGGACACCATGCCCTATCAATTCGCGGTCAAGGCCATCGACCTCGGCGTGCCGGCCGAGATGAACACGCCGGACAGGCGGGAGAAATGGCTCGAAATCGTGCGCGTCGAAATGCTGAAAGCGCTGGAGAGCCCCGAGAATCGCTTTCTCTCGGGCTGGATGTCGGCGCATCCGATCACGCTGCGCGCCGGAGAATGCCCCGATTGGCGCGACCCGTGAGCGGCCGTCGCTTGACGCCGCCGACGCGGCGCGTTTGTTACGCGCATGACCAAGACGCATAAGGGCGCCGCGCTGCTCGGTCGACAAGCGGCGTTGCCGGCTTCGCCGGATGAGGCCGAACTCGACATCGTGCCGAACCCGCACAAGGATGCGAGCTATCTCGTGCGCTTCACCGCGCCCGAATTCACCTCGCTCTGCCCTGTGACGGGACAGCCAGATTTCGCGCATATCGTCATCGACTATGTCCCCGCCGAATGGCTGGTCGAGTCGAAGTCTCTGAAGCTTTATCTCGGGAGCTTTCGCAACCACGGCGCATTCCACGAAGACTGCACGCTTCGCATCGCTCGCGATCTCGTCGCGTCGCTGGCGCCCAAATGGTTGCGCATCGGCGGCTATTGGTATCCGCGCGGCGGCATGCCGATCGACGTCTTCTGGCAGACCGGCGCGCCGCCTGAAGGGCTGTGGCTTCCCGATCAAGGGGCGCCGCCCTATCGCGGGCGAGGCTAAGCGTTTGAGCGCGTCCACGGTTCAAGGCCTTGTGCGCCGGTCGTCGGATCATCTACCTATGCGTCCTTGCGGCTTCCTGACAACGAGACCGTCCGATCGCGAGGGGCCGGAAACATGAAGCTTCGGACGTTTTTCTCGATCTTCTTCCTGTTGCTCCTCGCTTTAGCAGGAGGCAATTTGGCGTTGGGCGTCTATTTGGAAAAAGCTCAACGAGGTCTGACGACCTCGGAGCGCGAATTGCAGTTCCTGACCACGCTTGCCGAAGATTTGGTTTTTTCCTCGCAATGGCAGACTCGCTTTGCACGAGGCTATATCTCCGATCACGATCCGAAAAGAATCGAGTGGTACAACATTATCGAAGCCATTCTGAACGGCGAAGTCGCTCGGCCAAAAGATTATGATTTTGGCTATTGGGATCTCGTCAACGGCGGAATCATCCCGCCGCCCGAACAGAAAAGCGACGGCGCGGCATCGATTGAAGACCGCTTCTTGAGCCAAAATGTCACCGCGCATGAATTGAATAAGTTGAAGGAAGCGCGAAGCTTCCTGGAAAAAGTGGTTGCGATCGAACGCGCCGCAATGCATGCGGTCGATGGCGAATTCGACGATGGCGCCGGGACCTTTTCTCGCAAGGGCAAGCCTGATCGCGCTTTGGCGACAAAGCTGTTGTTCAGCGAGGAATACCGCAAGCTCAACGGAGATCTGACGCTGAGAATTGCGCAGATGCAGGACTTGATCCGGCAGAGGTACGTTGGTCGGATCGCGCAAGAACAGGCGTTCGCCAAGCGGCTATTCGCAGCCAACTCTTACTTGAATATCGGCTTGTTCGGATTGGTCATTTTGTCTCTCGTCTTCTTGCGAAGCCGCTTTGCGGTTCGAGCGTCCCAGCTGATGACGGTCGTGCGCGATTTCGGCTCAGGAAATCTGACGGCTCGAGCTTCAGTCTCGGGAAACGACGAGATCAGCGAATTGGCGACGACCATCAACTCGATGGCTGAAAATCTGAACGTCGCCTTCGACAAACTCGAAGATAAGATAAGAATTTCCGGCAAGGCGTTGTCGGATCTGGAGACGGAACGCTCCCGCTCGGAGAAGCTGCTTCACAACATTCTCCCCGCCGCCATCGCCGAGCGGCTGCGCGGCGGAGAAGAGACGATCGCGGAAGTATTCCCTGAAGTTACGGTATTTTTCTCCGACATTGTCGGATTTACCGAACTCTCGGCGAAGCTTGGACCGCACGCCACCGTCAACATGCTCAACGCCATATTCGAAAAATTCGACGAACTTGTCGAAAAGCACGGCGTCGAAAAGATCAAGACGATCGGCGACAGCTACATGGTCGTCGGCGGCGTTCCGAACCGGGATCCGTTGCATTGTCAGCATATCGCGGATTTCGCTTTAGAAGCGCGAGCTTTCATCATCAGCTATGCGGAATCGGTTCCTTACCCGCTCCATATGCGAATGGGCGTGCACACCGGCACAGTGGCCGCCGGCGTCGTGGGCCGAAAGCGATTTTCTTACGACCTTTGGGGCGACGTCGTGAATGTCGCGAGCCGCTTCGAGTCCACGGGCCAGCCCGACAAGATTCACGTGTCCGAGGCGGTTAAAGTGCGTCTTAGCGACGATTATGTGTTCTTGGATGGCGGAACCGTCGAATTTAAAGGCAAAGAGGCGACGCGCTCTTTCTTCCTGATCGGTAAAAAAGCGCAAATGCCGGGAGTATTGGAGTTCACGGCGCCTGGCGCCGCGGCCGATAGATCACGCTGCGTTTAGGCGGAATCGCCTAAACGCAGATGACGTGATCGATCCCATAAGCATAGAGCGCGCTTTGCGCGAAAAACCGGCATCCACTTTTTCGCGAGCCGCGCTCTAATCCGCCCTGATCGCGCCGGCAAAGGGCTCCTCCGGCGCTTTCATTCGAAAGACAATGATGGAAATAATCCAGCTCGCAATTAGAATTCCGGCGATCGCCAAGCCGAAGTCGGCGAGATTGTCGTTTAGACTTTGAACGAGCCGCCAAACGCCGTTTTCGAGGCCAAGCTTATCGCCGAGCAGCCCGAGCGCTTCCACGCCGCCGATGAACATGGCGACGACCACGGACATCGCGGTCATGACGAGATTGTACCACAGCTTCTTTAAGGGATCGTCGAAAGCCCAGCCATAGGCGCCGGTCATCACGACGCTGTCGGTTGTGTCCATCAAGGACATGCCGGCGGTGAACAGGGCAGGGAACACCAGCAACGTCGAGATCGACATGCCTTGCGCGGCCTGTTCCGCCGAAATTCCAAGTAGGCCAATCTCCGTCGCGGTGTCGAAGCCCAGACCGAACAGCAAACCGACGACATACATCTGCCAGGAGCGCGAGACGAAGCGAAACACCGGGCGCAGGAAACGAGTGACCAAGCCGCGCCCGTTGAGCAGATGATTGAGGTCTTCGTCAAGGACCGGCTCGCCACGTCTGGCGCGGTTGTACGCCGACCATATGCCTCTAAGCAGGAAGAGGTTTGCGACGCCGATGACGATCAGAAACAGAGCGGAGACCGAGGCGCCGACGGCGCTGCTCAGCGTTGTGAACCTGTCTGCTTGGCCTTCCATCGCCGCCGCGGTCGCGGCCATCGCGATCGACGCGATCGCGACGAAAGTGGAGTGACCGAGGGAAAAGAAAAAACCGACTGAATAAGGAGTCTTGCCATCCTGCATCAATTTGCGGACGACGTTATCAATGGCGGCGATGTGGTCGGCGTCGAAGGCGTGCCGCAGTCCGAACATGAAGGCCAGCACAGCTGCGCCCATCAGACCCGGTCGATCGGAAAAAGCCGTCCACGCCCAGGTCCAGGCAAAGACATTGGCTGCGAGAATGAGCAAATATGTCGCCGCAGCCTTGGCTTTGACGTTTTCTTTCCGGTCGTCGAAAGGGTTGAGCGCCATTATCCCGCCCGGCTGAGCCATAAGGACATGTAGCAGTAATCGCTTATCTATGAAAGTTCATACTGACGGCCAGTGGGCGACACGCAAATCTGATTAACTCGCCATGTGTGGCCGTCTCAAGGCCGTCGACTTTGCTGCGCGCCTGGGCTTTAAGCGGAACCGTATGCGCTGCGGTCGCGAAAACGTGGGCGAGAAGATGTTGTCGCAGGAGAATATCGCCGAGTGGCGGCTCTACGCGCCCGCGCTGCGGGAAGTGGATTTTTCCGATGGTGAAACGCTCTATCGGCAAGGCGAGGAGCCTGGCTTTCTCCATTGCGTGACGCGCGGCGTCGTCAGGCTTTCGCATGTCGCCGAAAGCGGCGCGCAGCTCACGCTCGCCATCGCGAAAGCCGGCGATCTCTTCGGGCGCTTGTCGGCGGGAGGAGCGTCGGCGCATGCCGCAAGCGCCATCGGCGAGGCGCGCGTTCTGATGTTCGCCCCTGTCGACGCGGAGCGTCTCCT
This sequence comes from Alphaproteobacteria bacterium, assembly GCA_016869435.1. Taxonomy (GTDB): domain Bacteria; phylum Pseudomonadota; class Alphaproteobacteria; order Rhizobiales; family Beijerinckiaceae; genus Methylocystis. The sequence continues at coordinate 5,758 of VGEB01000106.1, forward strand.
CACTAAAAGCCCGTCGTTTTCGATCTTCCTCAGCTCAGGCTTGGAGGCGTCGCGGGAACGCGCCGAGCGTAGGCTGATCGATCGCCAGACCAAGACGGTCGGGGTGCGGCTAATCGAGACGCTGGGCGAGCTGGCGCGCGCTTTCGGGGCCCCATGCCCGCATGGGTTTTCGCTCGAGATCAGGCTCACTCAGCAGGACATCGCCGATCTTGTCCATGCCAGCCGTCCCGTGGTGACGCGGCTCATGAATGATTTGAAGCGGCAGGGCGCGCTTGATTATCGGCGCGACCTCATCTGCGTCAATCATCTCGCGCTGCGATCCCTCGGCGGAGAAAAACCGTCCGATTTGTAACGCTGGTGACAGACCGTCGCCGGGTCGCGTCTTAACCAAGGGATGGCGGCCGATCCGGTCCGCCCGATTGGGAGAAGCGAAGATGACATTCATCGCGGCGCGCCTGCACGGCTATCTCGACTATCTGACGGTTTTGATTTTCCTTATGGCGCCGAGCGTCCTTGGTTTCGGCGGCGCGCCCGCGAAGATCTCCTGGCTGCTCGCGGGCGTGCATCTGGCGATGACGCTCATCACGCGATTTCCGTTCGGCGTCTTTCGGCGATTGCCTTTCCCGCTTCACGGCTGGGTCGAAAGAATTGTCGGGCCGGCGCTGATCGCCGTCGCATTTCTTCCCGATATTTTCAGCGTGAAGCCGGCCTTCGTTTTTTTTGTCGGCATGGGGCTTGTCATTGTCGCGGTCGGCTGGCTGACGGATTACGCGAAGGTGGAATAGGCTTGCCGTCCTTCATGGCCGCCGAGGCGCGGGCCGACGTTCGATCTCGACGCGCTGCCGGAACTGCTCGAAACGATCGGCGTCGAACTTATTCCAATCCATGCGCGCCAAGCGCTCTCCTCGCCAGCGCGCGCATATCGGCGATAAGCGCATTATAGCCGAAGCTCGTTCCGCGCTCGGTGACAAGAATGCCCGCGGCGCTGGCGCGGCGCGCTTTCGGCGCCCCATTCCCGAACGGCTATTCGCTCGAGTCAGGCGCACGCAGCAGGACATCGCCGATCTCGTCCATGCGAACCGCCCGGTCGTGACGCGGATCATGAATGATTTAAGGCGGCCCGCCTTGCGAAAGGTGCTTCGGCGAGACAAAATCGCCGCGGTTTCAAAGCGAGGCATGTCGTGACGGACGAGAGGGACACGAAATCCTGGACGGGGGCCTGGGAAGCGGCCGTAGTGATCGCCGTCGTCGTGGCGGCTTTCCTTCTGGCGAGGCAAACTCGCGAGAGTCTTTCCCTGGATGAAGACCCCGAACCGCTCTCGCTGACCCTGGAGCGCGAGGCGGCCGAGGTGAACGCGACCCTTCCAGAGATGGTCAGCGAAGGCGTTCGCCTGGACAAGGCGACGGCAGGCCCCGGCAACGCCTTCAATTATGTCTATACGATAGTCGACGACGAGACGGCCCAGGCTTTGGTCGCCAATCCCGAGAAGCTCGCTCAATTGAAAACCCAGCTGCAGGAGCGTGTTTGTCTGACGATGCCCCAGCGCCGCGCGAGCGGCGCCATCATCAGATATTCTCTCAAGAACAATGAGGGAAAGACGATCGCCGACGTCTCAATCGACGCGGGGAGCTGCTGAGCTTCGGCGTCCTTCGCAGATGCGCGCCTTTCCGCGTCGAACCTGGACCGGCCGGATTTCGTCGCACGCGCATGCCTGCCCCATGCGGTTGATCCCTGGGGCAAAGCATCAACGCGCCGTAGAACCTTAGAGGCAGCGTCGACGACCGCGTCGGTCTTGCGACGTTGAAGCGTCCTACAGCGAACTTTTCGAGATAGAGAAGTTCACGCAGCTCGGTGGGCGCGCCGAGAAATCAGAACTTCTTGACTTCGACTCCGTGCTTTTGCAGCGCATAGCCGATCTGCCGCGGAGTCAGTCCGAGCAATCGCGCGGCCTTCGCCTTCACCCAGCCGGCGCGCTCCATGGCGTCGATCAGACGTTCTCGGTCTGAGCGCGGTTCGGTTTCGGGAACGGCGTTTCTTTCGGCCGCGGGGCAGGCGTCGGGCGCCGATTCCGATTGGTCGCGCTCGCTTACGACCGGGGCCGGCGGCGCCGGCTGACGAGCGCGCGGCGCGACGTTCGGTAAGCCCGCGACAGTTCCAGAAGGAGTCGAACGCTCCAGCGAGCCGCTCCACAGCACAGAGGAGAGACAGCCGTCATTGCGACAGGAGAAGTCCTTGTCGATTATGACATTGCCCTGCGCCAAAGTGGCCGTGCGGAACACGCAGTTTTCCAGCTCTCTGATGTTGCCGGGAAAAGCGCAGGCGTTCAGCACATGCAAAGCAGACTCGGAAAAACTCAGTCGTCCGCCTTGCTCGGCGTTGAAGCGGCGCAGGAATTCGTTGGCGAGCGGTTCGAGATCGCCCTTGCGGTCGCGCAGCGGCGGCAGGAAGATCGGCACGACGCTGATGCGATAGTATAAGTCGGCGCGAAATTCGTTGCGCTTGACCGCCTCTTCGAGGTTCTTGTTCGTCGCGCAGACGAGCCGAACGTCGACCTTCTGGGTCCGCGTCCCGCCCACGCGCTCGAATTCTCCTTCTTGCAGAACGCGCAGAAGCTTGGCCTGGAAGGCCGGCGTGATCTCGCCGATCTCGTCAAGAAACAAGGTGCCGCCGTCAGCCAGTTCGAAACGGCCCTTGCGCATATTCACCGCGCCGGTGAAGGCGCCGCGTTCATGGCCGAAGAGCTCCGACTCGAGCACGCTCTCTGGAAGAGCCGCGCAGTTGAGCTTGACGAAAGGTTTCGAGCGCCGCGGCGAGAGATTGTGTATCGCGGCGGCGAACAGCTCCTTGCCTGTTCCCGATTCGCCGCGCAACAGAACGGTGGACTTCGCCTTGGCGACGACGCGGATTTTCTCGATTACTGTTCGCAACGCCGGGCTGTTGCCGACGACGCCATTGATGCCGCTGAGCTTCGTTTCGAAGTGAGGAACGCGGTCTCCTTTTTCGAACCAGGCCTTTTCCTGCATCAGGCGCTCGCGGTCGCGCGCGATGAGCTTGTGAAGCCGCAAGGTCTGGCCGACGAGATTGGCGATCATCGTCAGGAAGCGCACGTCATGATCGAACAGAGTGACTGAACGATCGTCATAGACGCGATCCACCGTCAGCGTGCCGATGACGGCGTCGTCCTCCTTGATCGGAACGCCGATCAGCGAGAAAGGCCGGCCGTCGGTCGGCCCCCATTCGGAGCAGTCGGAGCCCTGAAAGAGCGATGAAGTCGCGACGTTTTCGACGACGAGCGGCATTTTCGTCGCAATGATCTGCCCGACGGCGCGTTCGGGCAGCCGGTCAAAAAATCGCTTGGCGGAATCTTCGCTCCAGCCAGAGCCGACGACAACCTCGGGCTCGCCGGTCGGGCCGAGCAACGCGACCAAGCCGTGGCGCATGTCAAGAAAACTCGAAAGCAGCGCCAACACGCCCGCGAGCGTATGTTCCAAACGATTTGGCGACGCCAGGAGCTTCGATATTTCGTAGATGCCGACGAGAGCGGTGTTTCTCACGTCGAATTCGCGCGCCTTCGGCGCGCTCGCGCCGCCTGCCAGCTGCAAACCCATACGTTTTGGCCTCACGACCTGCGTGGGTGATTTCGGAAGTTTCGACGCAAACATTGTGCCATCCAGCATTAGCCCAGAGCGCCATAAAAACAAAGGGCTGCAATCATAACGCCATCGGCGTCGTCGCGCCGCTTGATCAACTCTTGCGCCTTCTGCCGCCCCTTTTGGCGCCGCCGCTCGGTCGAGCGGCGTCTCGGTTTAAACCGTGCCAGTACGTAACCGAAGTTCGCGCCGCGTTGCGCCGCCGCCGCGACGGAGGAGAATCGCTCAGCGCCAGACAAATTATAACAAGCTGGCGGCGAAAATGCTGTTGATTCTGTCGCTTGTGCGGCATTGTGCCGCGATGGCGCGGCTGTCGGTTCATTGCCTTTCACGAATTCTCGATCCGGCCCGAAGCGGCGTGACGTGCTGAGAATCGCATGCTGACGGTTTCAGCGACTCATCAATGGTTCCTGCGCAAGGTGGGAAGCCGAAGAGCGTATTGGTTCGTCGCACCGTCCGCGTTAACGCGCGACGCTTGTCGTGGTCGCGGTCGACTATAGGACGTCGGCGGATCGCAGCTATTGTGCGGGAACGCGCGACGGTTTCCCGTCGGCTCCGATGAAGGGAAACAGCCCCGCCTGGAAACATTGGGTCATGTGAGCGGCCTTGGCGATCGCCTGTTCGGCCTGTGGCTTGGGCAAAACTTCACTGGCGGTTTCGCTAAAGAGTTCCAGCCAGCGCGTGAAATGCTCAGGTTCGATGGGTAGATTGATATGCGCGGCGAACGGCTGGCCCTGATAGCGTTCAGTGCCGAGTAGCGATCTGGACCAGAAATTGGCGACGACGCCCATGTGCTGCTCGAGATCGTGTACCGCCGTAAAGATTGGCCCCAACAGCGAGTCTTCGACGCCCTTGGCATAAAAGCGGCGCACGCAAGCGTCGATCGCAACCTCTAACTTCGCGCGTTCGGCCCCGTCCTCGATCGGCGGAATGTCGGGCTCCATGGCCTCCTCCCTGCAATGAGCGGCGTGTACGATCCCTCGCGCTAGCAGCCTGTCGGACTGATGTTTGGGGTTTTGCGGCGAGGCTGGATTGCCGCCTTTCGCGTTTGTTTTGCGTTTGATCTCCTCCCAAACGCTCACTGAGGCGCCCATTGCGACCCTCGCTTGGG
>VGEB01000107.1 GCA_016869435.1 Alphaproteobacteria bacterium
TTGCCAAGCCGAGGCATCTGGCTTAACTCGACGCAGCTCTTTTGGCCGGAGTTGCGACCGAAATGAAACTTCCCAATCAATTCTACCGTCCGCTCGCCGTCGGCGCCCCCGCGCCGCTGCGCGAACCTCCCGTCAAGGTCGAGCGGATGATTCATTTCGTGCCGCCGCATCTCGAAAAATTCCGCGCCAAGGTCCCCGAACTCGTCAAGCAGGTCGACGTGGTTCTCGGCAATCTCGAAGACGCGATCCCGGCCGACGCCAAGGAGGCCGCCCGCGCCGGCTTCATCGAAATGGCCAAGGCGACCGATTTCGGTTCCACCGGCCTGTGGACGCGCATGAATGCGCTGAACAGTCCCTGGGCGCTCGACGACATGATCGACGTCGTCGGCGCGGTCGGCGACAAGCTCGACGTCGTCATGCTGCCGAAGGTCGAGGGCCCCTGGGACATCGCCTATCTCGATCAGCTTTTGGCGCAGCTCGAAGCGCGCCACGGCGTGAAAAAACCCATTCTCATTCACGCCATTCTGGAAACGGCGGAGGGCGTCAAGAATGTCGACGCCATCGCCGCCGCATCGCCGCGCATGCATGGCATTTCGCTCGGGCCCGCCGATCTCGCCGCCTCTCGCGCGATGAAGACCACGCGCGTCGGCGGCGGCCATCCGGATTACAAGGTGATCGCCGACGCCGAGCCGGGACAGGGGCTGCGCGCCTCCTATCAGCAGGACCTTTGGCATTACACCATCGCCAAGATGGTCGACGCCTGCGCCTCCGCCGGCATCAAAGCCTTTTATGGTCCCTTCGGCGATTTCTCCGATTCGCCCGCCTGCGAGGCGCAGTTCCGCAACGCCTTTTTATTGGGTTGCGCCGGCGCATGGTCGCTGCATCCCTCGCAGATCGCCATCGCCAAAAAGGTCTTCTCGCCCGATCCGCAGGAAGTCGCTTTCGCCAAGCGGGTGCTCGAAGCGATGCCGGACGGCACCGGCGCGGTGATGATTGACGGCCGCATGCAGGACGACGCCACCTGGAAGCAATGCAAGGTCGTGGTCGACCTCGCCAGACAGGTCGCCGCCAAAGACGCCGATTTCGCCAAGATTTACGGGCTCTAAATCGCCGGCGACGGCGTGACGCAATTGACGACTATGCGCCGCCTGCGTTAGTAAAGAACGCGTAAACAGCGTGTTAAGGGCGCTTTCGAATGCCGCGAGAGAACGTCGCCAAATTCGCTATCGGCCAGGTGGTCAAGCATCGCCGCTACCCGTTTCGCGGCGTGATCTATGACGTTGATCCGGTTTTCGCCAATACCGAAGAATGGTGGCTGTCGATTCCCGAAGAACTTCGCCCCCGCAAAGACCAGCCGTTTTATCATCTCTTCGCCGAAAATGCCGAAACCGAATATGTTGCTTATGTGTCGGAGCAGAATCTGCTGCCCGACGACAGTAACAGGCCGGTCCGTCACCCGCAGGTCGACGAGACTTTCGAGCGCGACGACGACGGCGTCTATCGCATGCGGGCGCCTAAGCGCCACTGAGGCGTTTTATTCGACTTAACGCAGTGCAAGAAAAACGCGCAGCCGTTGGGATTGACGCGCGCGCGAATCACCCACATTTTTAGAGCAGGTCGAACTTCATCGCGGGAGAGACCGGCGCTTGCGCCGGCGCCGAAGGCGAAACCGCCCCGGAAACGCTCAGGCTAAAGGACCGCGAGGAAGCACAAACTCTGGAAAGCGGCGAGGCGCGCGAGCGTTTCGCCCACCGACGGGCGTAACCTGACGCTTTTAGCGCAGGGAAATCTCTCAGGTCACCGGACAGAGGGGGCGCGCTGCAAAGTTAACGCTTTGCTGCGCGAGCCATGTCCTTCGGAGTTTGATGGTGACCGAACTCGACGTCGCGACCCTTGCGCCTCCTGCGCTGGCCAAGCTGCCGCTCGATGCTCTGCATCGGCGCCTTGGCGCGCGCATGGCGCCTTTCGCCGGCTACGACATGCCGCTGCAATATGAGCAGGGCATCGTCGCCGAAACGGTTCATACGCGGCGCGCCGCAAGCCTCTTCGATGTTTCCCACATGGGCCAGGCGATCCTCGCCGGAGCAGGCGTGGCGCGCGCGCTCGAAAATATGACGCCGGCGGATTTGATTTCCCTCGCGCCAGAACGCACGCGCTACACGCAGCTTCTCAATGAGAACGGCGGCATTCTCGACGATCTTCTGATCACGCGACTGCCGGGCGTCGAGGAGCGGATGCTGCTCGTCGTCAATGCGTCGCGCAAGCGCGAGGATTTCGCGCTTATCGGCGCCGCGCTGCCGCGGTTCGACTTCAATCCTTTAGACCGTGCGCTGCTCGCCCTTCAGGGGCCGCGCGCGGCCGCGGTCCTCGGCGCGCTCCTCCCCGGCGCCGAGGACCTTGCTTTCATGGGCTGGCGCGCCTTCGACTTTGGCGGCGCGCCGCTCTTCGTCTCGCGCAGCGGCTATACGGGCGAAGACGGCTTCGAATTGTCGGTGCGCGCCGAACATTCGGAGGATCTTGCGCATCTCCTGCTCGCACATGAGGACGTTGTGCCGGCCGGACTCGGCGCCCGCGACGCTTTGCGACTGGAGGCCGGCTTGCCGCTCTACGGTCATGATCTCGACGACACGACGGACCCGGTCGAAGCTGGCCTCGGCTGGTCGATCGGCAGACGCAGACGCGTCGAAGGGGGATTTCCCGGCTTCGAGCGTATTCGGCAGGCGTTCGAAAGGGGTCCTGTCCGTAAGCGCGTCGGACTGCTGCCGCAGACGAAGGCCCCGCTGCGCGAAGGCGCGATACTCTGCGCGCCAGATGGCGAAACTGTCGGCCATGTGACGTCGGGCGGCTTTTCCCCGACTCTGCAGCGCCCAATTGCGATGGGCTATGTCCTGAGCGAATGTGCGAATGACGGGTCGACGCTATCGGCGACGCTGCGCGACAAGCGCATCGGGGTCGACTTGGCGGCTCTGCCCTTCGTCCCGCATCGCTACTTCAAGACGCCAATTGGAAAGGACGCGAGATGAGTGATCTGCGCTACTCCAAGGATCATGAATATGTCGCTCTCGACGGCGATGTCGCGACATTGGGCATTTCGGATTACGCCCAGTCTCAACTTGGCGACATCGTCTTCATCGATCTGCCTGAAGTCGGCAAGAAGGTCGTGAAGGGCAAAGAGATTGCCGTCATCGAAAGCGTGAAGGCCGCGAGCGAAGTCTACTCGCCGGTGAGCGGTGAGATCGTCGAGGTCAATCCCGAGCTTGGCGAAACTCCGGCGCTCGTCAATGACGATCCCCTCGGACGCGGCTGGCTCGTCAAGCTGCGACTCGGCGATCCAGGCGAATGCGCTTCGCTCATGGACGACGCCGCCTATTCGAGTTTCCTGAAGACGCTGTAAATCGCAAGGAACAGAACGATGCGCTATCATCCGCTGTCAGAGGCCGACAGGCGCGCGATGCTCGCGACGATCGGCGTTCCCTCGATCGACGCGCTCTATGCCGACGCGCCGCCCGCGACGCTGTTGAAAACGCCGCTCGATCTGCCGAAAGGCAGGTCGGAACTCGATGTCGAGCGCTTCTTCTCGCGCCTTGCCGAACGCAATCTTCCCGCGTCGCGCGCGCCCTTCTTCGTCGGCGCCGGCGCCTATAAGCATCACATCCCCGCAAGCGTCGATCATCTCATTCAACGCTCGGAATTCTTGACGAGCTACACGCCCTATCAGCCGGAGATCTCGCAGGGCACGCTGCAATATCTCTTCGAGTTCCAGACCCAGGTCGCGCTGCTCACCGGCATGGAGGTCGCCAACGCCTCGATGTACGACGGCTCGACCGCGACCGCCGAGGCCGTGCTGATGGCCCATCGCCTGACCAGGCGGCGTAAAGTGCTTCTTTCGGGCGGACTGCATCCCCATTACGCCGAAGTCGTCCGCACCGTCTCGCGTCTCGCTGAAGACGAAGTCGAGACGATGGCGCCCGATATTCGCGCCGCCGAGGACATCATTGCGCGCATCGACGACACGCTCTCCTGCGTCGTCGTGCAGACGCCCGATATTTTCGGCAATCTGCGCGATCTGACGAAGATTGCCGAGGCCTGCCATTGGAACGGCGCGCTTCTCGTCGCCGTCTTCACCGAAGCCGTGTCGCTCGGACTCGTCAAATCGCCGGGCGAGATGGGCGCCGACATCGTCGTCGGCGAAGGCCAGTCGATCGGCAATGGGCTCAATTTCGGCGGGCCTTATGTCGGCCTCTTCGCCACGCGTCACGAATTCCTGCGACAGACGCCCGGCCGGCTCGCCGGCGAAAGCGTCGACGCCGATGGCAGACGCTCCTATGTGCTCACGCTGTCGACGCGCGAGCAGCACATCCGCCGCGACAAGGCGACGTCGAACATCTGCACCAATTCAGGCCTCTGCGCGCTCGCCTTCAATATTCATCTGACCTTGCTTGGCGAAGAGGGGCTGACGCGGCTCGCGCGCGTCAATCACGCGAATGCGGTTCTCCTGGCGGAATTGCTGGCGGAGGTCCCGAGAGTCGAGGTTCTGAACGAGACCTTCTTCAACGAGTTTACCCTGCGCGTCGAAGGCGACGCCGCCGAGCTGATCGAGAAAATGGCGGCGCGGGGCGTCCTCGCCGGCGTTCCCGTCTCGAGGCTCTTGCCACACGCCGACCTCGACGATCTCCTCATCGTCGCCAGCACTGAAGTCAACACGAACGAAGATCGCGACGCCTTCGTCGCGGCGCTTAAGGAGTCGCTCTGATGCTCGACAGGCCTGCACTCGTCGAACCGCTCGACGATGACGGAACGCCCGCGACCTTCACCGGCAATCGCGGGCTCGATCAGGAGGAGCCGCTGATCTTCGAGATCGGCCGCCTCGACGCGACCGGAGTCGACATCGACGCGCCGGCGCCGGTCTCAAATCGGCTCGGCGCTTTGGAGCGCGCGGCGCCGATCGGCCTTCCGGGCTTAACCGAACCCGAGACGATGCGCCACTATGTGCGTCTGTCGCGCAAGAATTATTCGATCGACGCCGGCCTCTATCCGCTCGGGTCCTGCACGATGAAGCACAATCCGCGCAGCAACGAGAAAATCGCACGCTATGAAGGATTCGCCGATCTTCATCCGCTGCAGCCGCAATCGACCGCGCAAGGCGCGCTGGAGCTGATGCAGACTCTCGCCGATTGGCTGATGACGCTCACCAATATGCAGGCGGCGGCGCTGTCGCCGAAAGCCGGCGCGCATGGCGAACTTTGTGGCATGATGGCGATCAAATCCGCGATCGCCGCCAAGGGCGAAAGCGCGACGCGCAATGTCGTGCTCATTCCGCAATCCGCGCATGGCACCAATCCGGCGACCGCGGCGCTGCTCGGCTTTTCGGTCCGCGTCGTGCCGGCGGCGTCGGACGGAACGGTGCGCGTTCAGGCCGTCAGAGAGGCGCTGGGACCTGACGTCGCCGCGATCATGCTGACCAATCCGAACACCTGCGGGCTGTTCGAACGCGAGATCGTCGACATCGCAGATGCGGTTCACGAGGCCGGCGGCTATTTCTACTGTGACGGCGCGAATTTCAACGCCATCGCCGGCGTCGCGCGTCCGGGCGATTTCGGCATCGACGCCATGCACATCAATCTGCACAAGACCTTCTCGACGCCCCATGGCGGCGGCGGACCTGGCGCCGGGCCGGTGGTTTTGTCGGAACGTCTCGCGCCCTTCGCGCCTGTTCCTTTTATTCGCCGCAAAGGCGATGCGCTGGAACTCGTCGAAGACGCGGAAGGTTCGCAGAGCTTCGGCCGGCTGACCGCCTTCCATGGGCAGATGGGCATGTTCGTTCGCGCGCTCGCCTATATGCTGGCGCATGGCGGCGACGGGCTTGCCCAGGCCTCGAAAGACGCCGTGCTCGCGGCGAATTATGTGCGCGCGTCTTTGCGCGACGTGATGACACAGCCGTTCGGCGACCGCATCTGCATGCATGAAGTTCTATTCGACGACGCCTGGCTTCGCGGCGCCGGCGTGACGACGCTCGATTTCGCCAAGGCGATGATCGACGAAGGCTATCACCCGATGACGATCTATTTCCCGCTCGTCGCCCACGGCGCGATGCTCATCGAGCCGACGGAATCTGAATCGAAAGCATCGCTCGATCTCTTCATCGCGACGCTGCGCGATCTTGCGCAGAGCGCCAAAGCCGGCGACATGATGCGATTCACGCAAGCGCCGCGGCTCGCGCCGCGCCGGCGCGTCGATGAAACGCTCGCTGCGAGAAAGCCTGTGCTGCGCTGGGAGAAAAAAGAGGCTGTTGCTTAATAATTCATAGCAATGTCGTAGGAAAACCTATCATGTCGAAACCGTTTCAAATTTCATTGGCTCCGGAGCAACTTTTTCAGCCGATTAACCCGCTCACCTTTTTTCAGCAGGGCGCGTCATTTGGCATCATCAACGTCAACTTCGGCCAGACGCCTCGCCCTGACATCGAGCAGGACATTCTCGAAGAAGTCGGAAGCTACGGTCGTCAGATTGGCCGGATTGGCGACGCGCTCGAAATCCTGCTCAAGAATTTCGAGCCCGCCAATCAGGACGAGCGCGACGCGATAGACGCGCTCCGGGGTCAACTTGCCGGAATACGCCAGATCAAGAGGCGCATGCAGAGCCCGCGCGCCTCCACTATCGAAACTTAGCTCAGGGCGCGTCGGGCGGCGCCGTGCGCGGCGGCAGAATCGGCAGGACGACTTCCGGCTGGCGCCCCGTTAGAGAAACCAGGAAGGCGACGATCTTGTCGGTCTCGTCTGCGCTAAGCTGCGCGCCGAGCTGGCTCTCGCCCATCACTGCCACGGCCTTCTTCAGATCGAAGGTCGCGCCGGTATGGAAATAGGGCGCGGTCAGTTCGACATTGCGAAGCGAGGGAACCTTGAAGGCGTATTTGTCGCCGATCGCCTTGGTGACCGCGAATCGTCCCCAGTCGTCAGGCGGCAGAAATTCGGGCGCCGGCTGTTTGACGACGCCGAAACGCGCAAACATGGCGCCGCCGACATTGACGCCGTTGTGGCAGGTCGCGCAGCCCTTGTCGATGAAGAGCTTGAGCCCCTCCTTCTGCGCGTCGGACAGCGCTTGATCGTCTCCCTTGAGCCAGCGATCGAAAGGCGCGTCGGGCGTGATCAGCGTCGCTTCAAAAAGTGCGATCGCGCGGCCGATGTTGTCGTAAGCCACTGGATCGCTCTCTTCGGGAAAGGCTTGTTTGAACGCCGCCACATAGTCGGGAATTGCCTTGAATTGCTCGACGGCGCGCTGCTTCGCGGCCGCATGCTCCGTCGGATTGATCGGCATCGGGCCGCCGCGCGTCTTCAGCATCGCCTTGGGATTGGCCATTACCGAATTGACCACCTGGTCGGCAAGATTGGCGGCGCGCCCGTCCCAATATTGGGACTTGTTGAAAATGGCGTTCATCACCGTGAGCACTTCGCGGCCGGCGAGCTGCGCATTGTGGCCGCTCGAAAGCTTGCCGCCGTCGACGCCGCCCATGCTGAGATTGTGGCAGTCGGCGCAGCTGACGTCGTGCGTCTCGGAAAGCCGTGGTTCGAAATAGAGCATCTTGCCGAGCGCGAGTTTTTGCGGCGTCGCGGTCTCGCCCGGAATCGCCGGCGGCGCTGAAGGAATTGGCTCGAACAGCGCCTTCGCCCGATCCCTGAGGGGGATATCGGCGAGCGCCGGGCCGCCGGCAAAGAGCGCGACAATAAAGGCGATCAAACTAACATGCATGGCGGCGTTCACCTCGACGGAAGCGGGTGTAAGAGATTGAAGCTTATAGCACGCCCGGATCGGGGCGGGACTAGATGCGGCGAGAGGCGGGCGAAGCGAGACATGTCATTGGCTCGCCCAGAGGATGCGCGCGATCCAGCTCACCTCGTCGCGGGAAATTGTGCGGTCCGGATAGGCCGGATTGACCGAGCGCAGTTCGATGGTTCGCGCCGTCTCGCGCTTCAGCTCCTTGGCCATGATCTCGCCGGAGGTGGTCTTCACGACCACGCGGTCGCCGCGGCGCACCGGGGCGGCAGGCGAGACGATCACTACATCGCCGTCGCGATAAAGCGGCGCCATGGAGTCGCCCGATATTTCCAGCGCGTAGGAATGCTCGTCGGCGTCTGCGAGCACGTCGATCTCGTCCCAGCCGGCGCCGGTGGCGAAGCCCGCGTCGTCGAAAAAACCGCCGACGCCCGCCTGCGCGAGGCCGATCAGGGGCCGCGTATGGCGTAGCCGCCCCGCGGCGCTGTTCGCCGTCACCAAGGACATGAATTCGTCGATCCCGGCGCCGGTCGCCGTCAGCACCTTGGCGATCGATTCTGTCGACGGCCAGCGCTGGCGTCCGTTCGGCGTCTCGCGCTTGGAGCGATTGAAGGTCGTCGGATCGAGGCCGGCCTTGCGGGCAAGGCCCGAAGGCGTCAGGCCGTATCGCTCTCCGAGCGCGTCGATCGCCGCCCAGATCTGGGCGTGGGTGAGGATGTCGGACATGGGCGCGGCCGCGAATCGGAAGAATTTCCTAGAAGCTAGGAATATATCTATTAACCATGCTGCACAATAGGAAATCGGCAGGGATCATGGCGACGCGTCGCGGACGTCAATGGCGCTTCGGCGGAAATGCCGGCGGAGGGGCAGGGCGCAGGACGGTGCGGCTTGTCGCCACTCGTGATCGCCGCCACAGAATGACCGGAATTTCCGCTCATCGTCGGCGCTCTTCTGATTCCGAAAGCGCGTGACGGCGATCTCTGCTCAGCACTGACGTTCAGCGGGTTACGCCGAAATATTCTCCGGGCGGGCGACGGGTCGTGGGGGGCTCCAAAATCATGATCATGGACGATGGGATCGCCGATTCCGGCGGTAGAAACAGGGAAGCTCCGCTCGGTCTTGCGTCGGGGCGTCTCAACCGCCGGTCGTTTCTGATCGGCTCCGCCGCCGGTTTCGGCGCCGCCGGTCTCGCCGGTTGTGTGTCCGACGACATGGGCCGCGCCGAGGTGGCGAAGTTTTACGCCGCCGTGCCCAATGAGAAATTCCCGATCCCCGCGGTCGACATCGGCAAGCTCCATCCGAAATATTTTCGCAAGACAGTGCGCTACGAAACCAAGGAAGCGCCGGGCACGATTATCGTCGATCCCGCCAACTACTATGTTTACCGCATCGAAGGCGACGGACACGCCACCCGCTACGGCGCCAATGTCAGCCGCCCCGGCTTCCTGTGGAGCGGCGACGTTTATGTCGGGCGCAAGGCCGAATGGCCCACCTGGACGCCGCCCAAGGAGATGATGGCGCGCCAGCCGGAGGCGCGCAAATATGCCGGCGGCATGCCGGGAGGCCTGGACAATCCGCTCGGCGCCCGCGTGCTGTATCTCTATAAGAACGGCGCCTATACGGTCTACACGATCTACAGCACCAGCGACCCGGAGACGATCGGGTCCGGCATTACGAGCGGCTGCACCGGCCTCCTCAGTCAGGACATGCTCGACCTCTATTCGCGAACGCCGATCAAGACCAAGGTGGTCATGCTGCCGGCGTAGCGGTCAGCGCTGGGTCTTTCGGCGGCGGCGCGGGCGTTGCATCGTCACAGAAAATCAGGGACGCGCGAACGCTTTCGACCCTGACCGCTTTACGCCGGATAAAACCAAGGCGCACCATCGCTGCGCTTACCTGCCCTTCGGCGCCGGCCCGCGCATCTGCATCGGCATGGGCTTCGCGATGCTGGAGATGGTGGCGATCCTTGCGACACTCGTCCGGGATTTTCGCTTCGCGCCGGTCGAGGGCCATCGGCTGGAGCTCGCCCCCCGATTTCACCACGCGGCCGAAAGGCGGCTTGCCGCTTCATATCCGGAGATTTCATTTGTTCTGAGGGATGTTCGTTGTGAATCGATCGTCACTGTCAGGAATGCGAAGATCGACCGAGCGATTAAACTCCAAGATGCTGATTAATGTCCTTTGAAAGCGTATCAATTAGGCTCCGGACTCATAACCAATAGCTGACGGTCGCGGCAAGGCAGACGGCTGCGAGGAAGTTTGCTGCGAGTCGATCATATCTCGTTGCAATGCGTCGGAAATCCTTCAGCCGCCCGAACATCCGCTCGATGGCGTTGCGGTTGCGATAGAGGAAGGGCGAGAAGCAGTTCTTCCATCTGCGGTTCGTCTTTGGCGGGATGTTCGGCATCGCGCCTTTATCCTCGACCTGACGACGGATG
>VGEB01000108.1 GCA_016869435.1 Alphaproteobacteria bacterium
CCGGTGGTGCCGGCGTCGCCGTCGATGAAAATCTTCGTCGTCATGGCCCGCATCTAATCGATTTTGCGAAGGAGAGAAAGATTGGATGCATAGTCCATAGGACGTCTTTGACGCGGGCCGCGCGTCCGCCTATAGCGCAGCGCGCGCCGCCGCATCTCACGGCCAAAGTTGAGCCCATGACTGAAAGTCCCTGCATAAAAATCTGCGAGCTTGATCGGGAGGACGTGTGTGTCGGCTGCGGCCGCACGCGCGCCGAGATCGCCGGCTGGAAGTCAATGTCGGAGCCGCAAAAGGCCAAGGTTGTCGAGCTGGCGGGCCGGCGCAGATCGTCGGTCGGTCGCGCGCCGGTCGCGCGCCTCCAAATTATCGGCAAGGAATAGGCTGTCGCCGGTCCGCCAATCCGCTAACTTATGCCTTGAGAGCGAATGAGTCGCGCTTCCCAAAGGAGGAGCGGTCATGGCGAAAGAGGTAACGGAAACAGGCGCATTGCGCGCCTATGCGCTGCGGCTGTTGGATTCGGTCTATAACGCCTCGGTCTATACGGTGATCGGCTATAGCGCGCTCTTGGCGATGCTGGCGATCATCGCTTTGGCGATCTTCATGAAAGTCATTTACGTACCAGAATTCCATTCCTGGTAGCCGCGTTAATTGTCAAAGCGCCTGCTGATCGTCGCACACGCGCCGTCGCGCAACACCGAGCGGCTGAGGGACGCGGTCGTCGCCGGCGCGCGCGCGCCCGAAATCGAAGGCGTCGACGTCGAGGCGCTAAGCCCTTTCGTCACGACGCCCGAACATGTCCTCGCGGCGCAGGCGGTCATTCTCGGCACCACCGAAAATCTCGGTTACATGAGCGGCGCGCTCAAGGACTTCTTCGACCGCTGCTACTATCCGCTGCTGGAGCGCACTCAGGGACTGCCCTATGCGCTCTACATTCGCGCCGGCCATGACGGAACGGGCACGCGGCGCGGCGTCGAGTCGATCGTGACCGGCCTGCGCTGGCGCGCGATAAGCGAGCCGCTGATCTGCCGGGGCGAATGGCGGGAGGACTTTGTCGGCTCCTGCCGCGAATTGGGGATGCTGGTCGCGGCGGGGTTGGACGCCGGCGTGTTTTGAGCCGATCGAACCGTCATCTATAGAAGCCGTACGGCCCATGAGCCGGCGGCCACGAAGGTTTGGCTCGAGAACGCATGCAGCGACGCGACGATTTTCTCGGCCATCCGCGCGGACTCGCCTTTCTCTTTTCTTCCGAAATGTGGGAGCGCTTTTCCTATTACGGCATGCGGGCGCTGCTGGTTCTCTACATGGTCGAATATTTGCTGACGCCGGAGCGCATGAACGCGGCGGTCGGCCTCGATGCGCTGAAACGCGCGCTTGAGACATTTTCGGGTCCGCTCGCGCCGCAGCCTTTCGCTTCGCAAATCTATGGGCTCTATACGGGCCTCGTCTATCTGACGCCGATCCTCGGCGGGCTGATCGCCGACCGGCGGCTCGGACGCGCGCGGACGATCGTGATCGGCGGGAGTGCGATGGCCGTCGGACATTTCATAATGGCTTACGATCGCCTGTTCTTGATTGCGCTGCCTCTCATCGCGTTCGGCTGCGGCTTCTTCAAGCCGAACATTTCAATTCAGGTCGGCGAGCTGTACGCGCCGACGGACTCGCGCCGAGACCGCGCCTATTCGATCTTCTACGTCGGCATCAATATCGGCGCCTTCTTCGCGCCGCTCGTCTGCGGAACGATCGGAGAGATGATCGGCTGGCATTACGGCTTCGCCTGCGCCGGCGTCGGCATGGTCATCGGTCTCGTAACTTATGTGATCGGTCTGCCGAAACTGCCGCGCGATCCGCCGCCGAGCGAAAGGCGCCCGCCAACGGCGCAGTCGCGCGCCCAGTTTCGCCGGTCCTTCGCCGTGCTGATGCTGCTCTTCACGCCTTCGGCGTTGTTCTGGGCCGCCTTCGAGCAGCAGGGCAATACGATCGCGCTTTGGGCGGCGCAATCCGCCGACCGCGGCGTCGATCTCTTCGGATGGCGCGCCGATCTTCCGGTGACCTGGTTTCAGGCGTTCAATCCGCTGATGATCTTCCTCTTCACGCCGCCGCTCGTCTCGCTGTGGGCGCGGCTTGCGCGCTTCGGGCGCGAGCCGTCGACGACTCGCAAAATGACGCTCGGCTGTCTTGGCGTCGCGGCGAGCTACGGCGTCATGGCGCTCGCGGCCTGGACGAGCAATGGCGGCAAAGCGAGTTGGCTTTGGCTCTTGGCCTATTTCAGCGTGATCACCGTCTCCGAGCTGCATTTCTCGCCGATCGCTCTGTCGCTCGTGTCGCATGTCGCGCCGGAAGGGTCGCGTTCGTCGTTGATGGGCGTCTGGTTCGCCTCGATGTTTCTCGGCAATCTTCTTGCGGGATGGCTCGGCGGTTTGTGGTCGAGCCTCGCAAGCGTGCATTTCTTCCTGCTGATGGGCGCGCTTGGCGTCGTCGCCGCGCTGATCGTCGAAGCGGCGCGGCGACCGCTTGGCGATCTCATGTCCTCCGGTTAGCGGCATGAACCTGCGACAAACAATAAGGCCAGCGCCCAAGCAAATCGCGGCCGCCGTCGTCGGCAATGCGCTCGAATGGTATGATTTCGTCGTCTATGGCTTCTTCGCTTCGGTTTTGGCGCAGGCGTTCTTTCCGAGCGGAGACGATACGGCGGCGCTGCTGCTCGCGCTCGCGACCTTCGGCGCCGGCTTCTGCACCCGCCCGCTCGGCGGGCTTTTTTTCGGCTTCTACGCGGATTGCAAGGGGCGCAAGGCCGCGCTGCAACTGATCATGTTCGTGATGACCACCGCAGTGGCGGTCATCGCCTTTGCGCCGACCTATGCGGCGATCGGCGTCTACGCGCCGATGCTCGTCGTCATCGGCCGATTGCTGCAGGGCTTCGCCACCGGCGGAGAATTCGCGAGTTCGACCGCCTATCTGATCGAAGTCGCGCCTGCCGGCCGGCGCGGATTCTACGGCTCATTGCAGATGGTCGGGCAGGGGCTGTCGATTCTGCTTGGAACATTCGTCGGCATCATTGTCGCCACCATCTTCTCAGCCGAAGCGCTGAATGATTGGGCCTGGCGGCTTCCCTTCGTTGCGGGCCTGCTGATCGGGCCGGTCGGCGTCTATGTCAGACGCCATCTCGACGAAACGCCCGCTTTCGAGGCGTCGACGCGCAACAGCGCGGCGATCGCCGCCTTTCTCGATCTCGTCCGGCGGCAGGGCGACAGACTTCTCGCGTGCTTCGCCGCCACGGCCGGCGCGACGATCTCCTTCTATGTGATCCTCGTCTATATGCCGACCTACGGAAAGACGGAGATGGGATTGAGCCTGGCGCAGTCCTTTATCGCTCAGGCGCCCGGTTTGCTGTTGCTGATCGCTCTGACGCCATTGCTCGGCGCCTTCTCCGATAAATTAGGCAGGCGACCCTTGCTCCTCGCCTCGAATGTTTTGCTTTTCATTTGCGTCTATCCGCTGTTCGTATTTCTGCAGGCGGAGCGTTCCCTGTTGGCGCTGGCTGTCGCGCAGACGTTTTTTTGCGTTATCCTCTCGGGCCTCTTCGGCGCGATGTCGACAGCGCTCGCCGAACAGTTTCCGACGCATGTCCGCACGTCGGGACTGGCGATCGCCTATAACATCGCCGTTATGATGTTCGGCGGTTTCGCGCCCTTTATCGTCGCCTGGCTGATCGGCTTTCTCGCCACGCCGGTCGCGCCGGCGTTCTATCTGATGTTCGGCGCCGTCGTCGGTCTTATCGGCGTCGCGGGTCTCCGGGAGCGGCGCGGAGAACGGCTCGACTAGAAGCGCCGCGTTGCGATGATTGTTGACTCAGGTTGCAGAGACGGGAGGTTTCGATGAAGAAAATTGCTGCTTTGATCGCCTTGATCATCATCGCGCAGCCGATCCTGCTCCAGGAGGCGGCCGCAAGACCCGCGAGATGCGTCGTGCTCGGCAACGGCATGACGCCTTATAGGGGAACGTGCAATTTTATGCCCGACGATGGCGGCAGCTTCGCGGTCGAGCCGATCGGCAAGTCTGGATTTGACAGCGTGACGATGGTCAGCGTCGCGATTGTTTCGCCGGGAGTCGCCGAAGTGCGAGGCCTGACTCGCGACGGAATCAACTCCCGCTGGGGAGAAGCGAAGCGCTCCAAAGCCGACCGCGCTTGCTGGGTCGGCAGCGACTTCAAGATTTGTGTGTACTGACGCGCTCTAAAACGAAAGCGGCGCCGAAGCGCCGCTTGGAAGTTCTGGCTCGAAAGGACAAAGCTTAGCGCTTCGAGAACTGGAAGCTGCGGCGGGCTTTGCGCTTGCCGTATTTCTTGCGCTCGACGACGCGGGAGTCGCGCGTGAGAAACCCTTCCTTCTTCAGCGCAGGACGCAGCTCCGGCTCGTAATTGGTCAGCGCCTTGGCGAGGCCATGACGCACCGCGCCGGCCTGTCCCGAAAGTCCGCCGCCCGCGACCGAGACGACGAGGTCGTATTGACCCGTGCGCTTGGCGACGACGAGCGGCTGCGCAAGGATCATCCGCAGAACGGGACGCGCGAAATAGGCCTCGATGTCGCGGCCGTTGACGGTGATCTTGCCGGCGCCCGGCTTCACCCAGACGCGCGCGACGGCGTTCTTGCGCTTGCCGGTGGCGTAGGCGCGGCCCTGCTTGTCGAGCTTCTGCACATAGCGCGGCGCTTCCGGCGCCGGGGCGACGCTTCCCTGGAGGTCGGAAAGCGAAGTTAGAGTGGTCTCGGCCATGATCAGGCGCTCCGGCTATTCTTGGCGTTCAGGGCGGCGACGTCGAGCGTCTGTGGGCTCTGCGCCTCATGCGGATGTTCGGCTCCCTTATAGACGCGCAGATTGCCGAGCTGCTGGCGGCCCAAAGGTCCGCGCGGCAGCATGCGCTGCACGGCCTTCTCCAGCACGCGCTCGGGGAAGCGCCCCTCGAGAATGAATTTCGCCGAGCGTTCCTTGATGCCGCCGGGGAAGCCCGTGTGATGGTGATAAACCTTCTGGTCGCGCTTGCGGCCGGTCAGGACGACCTTGTCCGCATTGATGACGATGATGTTGTCGCCGTCGTCCATATGAGGCGTGAAGGTCGCCTTGTGCTTGCCGCGAAGACGCAGCGCGATGAGCGAGGCGAGGCGGCCGACGATAAGCCCGGAGGCGTCGATCAGCACCCACTTCTTTTCGATGTCGGCGGGTTTCGCCGAATAGGTCTTGCCGTACATGGGATGGAAATTCCGTTTGAACGGTGCGTTTGGATGGGGAGGGGATAGGCGATGGGGCGGGGCAGGTCAAGCGTTTTCCAACTTGGAAGGCGCTGGAATGCCTTAAAAGTATGGCATCTAACAAGATGGTATTATGTTACCACATATGAGTTTGGCTATTCTGAAGCGAATTAACCCATAGGTGCGCAGCATGTACGAACTTGCAAGCAGTATCCCAGACATTGATACCATTCTCGCATTGGAGCCCGAGGAATTGGGATGCCTTCTAACGCAACCATCGGCGCACCGTCTATTTCTCTGCCACCAAGCTCAGATCGAGCCCTTCGCTGCACACATTGTCGGCGCTTATCCTGGCAACCGCATTGATGAGTTTGTTTTGGCGTATGCCGAGGCTTGGGCATGGCTCGAAGCTCAAGGATTGCTCGTACCTGCTCCTGGAGCAAACGGCACAAATGGGTGGCGCGTTTTAAGTCGGCGAGCCCAAAAGTTCGAGAATGAGGAAGACTTCGCGAAGTTCGCCGCCGCGCGCCGATTACCTAAGGACGCTCTGCATCCCGCTTTAGGGGTGAAGGTATGGTCTGCATTTATGCGTGGCGAATACGATGTTGCCGTTCTTCAGGCAATGAAAGCTGTTGAAGTTTCTGTCCGAGGTGCTGCTGGTTTGTCGAACAGCTTGCTTGGCAAGCAGCTAATGCAGGAGGCATTCAAGGTCGGAGGCCCGCTCGCTGACGACTTGGCGGAGAATGCGGAGCAACAAGCGCGCATGTATCTGTTCATGGGCGCAATCGGATCCTACAAAAATCCGCATTCCCATCGAGACGTCAAACTCGACGATCCGTCTGAGGCTATCGAAATAGTTATGTTCGCAAATCATCTGTTGCGGATAGTTGATGTGCGAAAGGCGGCGCTGGAACTACGTTGACGCGATCGACATCAGCAACCGTCATAGCCGGGACAAGCCCGGCCATGACGCGATTTCAAGGCGACGCCTTTCTTGAAGTCATCTCGCTACTGATGCAGCGCCTCGCCATGCAGGGCGATATCGAGACCTTCGCGCTCGTCGTCGGCATTTGCGCGCAGCGAGGTGAAGAGCGAGGCGATTTTGAGCGTCGCGAACGTGCCGGCCACGCACCAGACGACGGTGACAAGCACGCCGATCGCCTGGATGAGAAGCTGATGCGGGTCGCCTTCCAGCAGACCGGCCACGCCAGGATCGCCCTCTGAAGCAGTGATCGCGCGCGTGGCGAATACGCCAGCGAACAGCGTGCCCATAATGCCGCCGACGCCATGCACGCCGAACACGTCGAGCGTGTCGTCGTAACGCAGTCTGTATTTCACCACGGTGCAGAACCAGTAGCAGACGGCGCCGGCGATCAGCCCAATCACGACGCCATGCCAGGGCAATATATAGCCCGAGGCCGGCGTGATCGTGCCAAGGCCGGCGACGGCGCCGGAGACGACGCCGAGCACCGAAGGCTTGCCGCGCTGGAGCCATTCCAGCCCGCTCCAGACCAAAGCGCCGGCGCAGGCGGCGAGATGCGTCGCGACGATCGCGAAGACGGCGCGCGAATTGGCGGCAAGCGCCGAGCCGCCGTTAAAGCCGAACCACCCGACCCAAAGGAGCCCCGTGCCGATCACGGCGAGCGAAACATCGAAGGGTGAAAGGTTTTCGCGCCCAAAACCAACGCGGTTGCCGAGCACGAGGGCGCAGACGAGTCCGGCGACGCCCGCATTGATATGCACGACCGTGCCGCCGGCGAAATCGAGAAGGCCCATCTTCTGCAGAAATCCGCCGCCCCAGACCCAATGCGCCGAGGGCGCATAGACGATGAACAGCCAAAGCACGCAGAACAGCATGAAGGCGGAGAACTTCATGCGTTCGGCGACGGAGCCGCCGACCAGCGCGCAGGTGATGACCGCGAAGGTCATCTGATAGATCATAAAGAGGATTTCCGGGATGGTCTTCGCCAGCGGGCTTACGGTGTCGACGCCAATCCCATTGAGCAGCGTCCGCGAAGCGTCGCCGATCAGGGCGCCGTCGCCGCTGAAGGCAAGGCTGTAGGCGACGCCGATCCAAAGCAGTGAGACAACGGCGGTGGCGATGAGGCACTGCGCCATGGTGGCGAGAACGTTCTTCTTGCGCACCATGCCGCTATAGAAGAGCGCAAGCCCCGGCAGCGTCATCATCAGCACGAGCGCGGTTGCGGCGATCATGAAGGCGGTGTCGGCGCCGTCGATCTTCGCGTCGCCGTCCTGGGCGAGGGCGGGCAGCGACGCAAAGAGCGCCGCCAGCGTGGCCGCCGCTCTTAGGCCCGTGAGGCGCAAGGCGTCGCCTTCATGCCGGAAGCGGAAATCATGACGCGGCGGGCGGCGCGCGAACGAGCTGAGCATCGAGTTATCCTGATTTTATGATTGAGAAGGCGCTTAGAGCGCGTCGGAGTCGGTTTCGCCGGTGCGGATGCGCATCGCGCGCTCCAGCGGCGAGACGAAGATTTTGCCGTCGCCGATATGGCCGGTGTAGGCGGTCCGCCTGATCGCTTCGATCGCGCGATCGACCTCGTCGTCGGAAAGGGCGACGTCGATCTTAACCTTGGGCAGGAAAGACACGATATATTCTGCGCCGCGGTAGATTTCGGCGTGGCCCTTCTGCCGGCCGTAGCCCTTCACTTCGGTCGCGGTCATGCCGTGCACGCCGATTTCGGTCAGCGCCTCGCGCACCTCGTCGAGCTTGAAGGGTTTGATAATCGCCGTAATGATTTTCATTTGCGCAGACTGCCCTCAAGAGTGGCGAAGTGAGCGGCCTCTCAGCAAGCAGCGTGCCATATTGCGCATAAAATAATCGTTAGCTTCTCCTCACGCAGCGCGATTCTGATCGCGGCTGAGGCGACAGGCGTCTATTTCTTGCACATTTTGCATAATTTGTGAGCTGTCAGGCTGGCCCCCTTCTCTCCGCGTTGAAGCGCAAAGGCGCTTGCTCGCGGCGATGTTTGCGGGTTTTGTGATCGCGCCCAAAGGAATAGAGGTCCATCGACCTGGAGCAGGGAAGCGGCAAACGCGAATGAAGCTTGAAGACTGGTCGCCTGAGGCGATCGCCATCGATTTTGTCAATAAGGAAGACTGGCCCGAGCGCCGAGCAAAGCTTCCCGAACCGACCGCCCGTCTTGCGAACCTTATGGGATTTGAGGCCAACGCCGGCTCGATGTTCGTTGCGCCGGACCTCGGCGGCGCGCCGCGCGTCTTTTTCGGCGCCGAAGGGAAGGAGCCGAAGGCGCGGGATCCGTTTTTTGCCGGAAAGCTCGCGACAGCGTTGCCCAAGGGCCTTTACCGCCTTGGCGACGGCGTCGACGCGCCGGCACAGGCGGCGCTGGCCTTTCTTCTGTCGAGCTACGCCTTCTCGCGTTACAAGGCGCGCAGGAACGAAGCGCCGCGCCTTTGTGCGCCGCAGGGCGTTGACCGCGCGCGCGTCGAGCGCATCGCTGCAGCGGTCGCGCTGGGTCGCGATCTCATCAATACGCCGACCAACGACATGGGGCCGGAGGCGCTCGCCGAAGCAGCGCTCGCTCTCGGCGCGAAGCACGGCGCCAAGAGTCGCGTCGTTGTCGGCGACGCGCTGCTTGCGGAGAATTTTCCCTTGATCCACGCGGTCGGGCGCGCGGCGGCGCAAGCGCCGAGGCTCGTCGAATTCGAGCATGGCCCCGAAGACGGATTGCGCGTTACGCTTGTCGGCAAAGGCGTCTGTTTCGACACGGGGGGGCTCGACATCAAGCCTTCGAGCGCGATGGCGCTGATGAAGAAGGACATGGGCGGCGCGGCGACGGCATTGTCGCTCGCGGCGATGCTGCTTGACAGCGAAACGCCGATCCGATTGCGCGTTCTCCTGCCGATCGTCGAAAATTCGATTTCGGCTTCGGCGTTTCGAACGAGCGACGTCTATCGCAGCCGCAAGGGATTGAGCGTCGAAATCGGGAATACGGACGCCGAGGGGAGACTCATCCTCGCCGACGCGCTGGCTTACGCTAGCGAAACGCCGCCCGATCTCCTGTTCGATTTCGCCACGTTGACCGGCGCCGCACGCGTCGCTCTCGGTCCGGAAATTCCGCC
>VGEB01000109.1 GCA_016869435.1 Alphaproteobacteria bacterium
AATCGCGGTCGATGTGGTATGTTCCTGCATGGCGTTGCTTCCTTTCGTGGAATCAGCACCCCGAGCCTAACGGCTCAAGGCGAGCAACGCCGCTCCTCCTTTTTCAACAATGATCGGGACATCCCCGCCACGACTCGCTGTCGCGTTTCAAGGTTTCGCGCGATCGGTCAATGTGTCGAGAAAAGCGACGATGGCGTCTATGTCTTTTTCGGACAGTCGCGGCTTTTCCCCGAGCTTGCGATCATAAGGGACCTCGTCGACATTGACGTTCTCATGCGCGGCGGCGGGCAGGTCGTCGAATTTTTGCGGCTTGCCGCGCCGGTCTTTCGGATACCAATGCCCGGGATCGGTGTCCCGCGTCGCATAAAAGGCGACGACGTCGCGTAGCGTGTCGAAGACGCCATTGTGCAGATAGGGGCCGGTGACGGCGATGTTGCGCAGCGTCGGGACCTTAAAGGCGCCGCAGACGCTCTCGACCTTGAAATCAGCCGGCGCCGCCGCGGCGAGTCCGGGTTGCGCGCAGAGGCCGAGATCGGGCGCCGCATCGGGTTTCGCCGCGCTTGGGATCGCCCTGTTCCTGGGGCCGCCAAGCGCATCATAGGTGAAATCGGTGAAAAGCCAATCCTGCGGGTTGCGCGAGTCTTCCTTGCCGGCGTGGCAGGCGAGGCAATTGCCCTTCTTGGGATCCTTGAAGAGCTCGAAACCCTTCTTTTCAAGCGCCGTCAGCTGCGCCTCGCCGCGTAGATAGTCGTCGAACTTCGAGGCGAAGGGATGAAAGCGCGCGCTTGCCTCAAAGGCGACGACCGCTTGCGCGAGCTTCTCAAAGGCGGCGTCCGGATTGTCGAAAACCTTCTCGCCGTAAACTTCGCGGACAAGGCCCGCGTAGGCGCCGCTCTGCACCGCCTCGACGATGAAGCGCTTTGAGGGCGCGTTCATTTCGAGCGGATCGAGCATCGGACCCTCCACCTGAGCGAGGAGGTCGCGGGCGCGGCCGTCAAGGAACTGTCCGCCAGCGGGAATCTTTTCGATCTTGCCTGTCTTTTCGTCCTTGTCGTCGATGAAGCCGAAGGATGGCGCGAAGGACTCGTACATGATCGAGGGCGTATTGCGCTTGCCTAAGGACGTCGGCAACGATCCGCGGGACACGGCGGGCGCGCTCGAACCATTATTGCCTTGGAAAGCTTTTGTGGCGTCGTGGCAGGAGGCGCAGGAGACGCCTGCCGGACGAGACAGATTTGCGTCTTCGAAAACGCGCTTGCCGAGAAGCTCCAGCGGCGTGAGGCCGCGCTCGTCGGGTGCGGCTACGGCGGACGGCGTCGCCTGCGCGCAGAGCGCCGGGCAGAACAATGAGAAGACAGCGCAGAGCGCCGCTCGGCGCGTCTTGCGTAAGCAGTAAAGGGTCACTCGACGCAGCCCCGACGAAAGAAGAAATTGCGTTCTTCGCGCCTTGAAAAATTTTAGAAATTGCTGGGCGCAAAGGTCAATTTCGTTAATTTGGATTTCTTCCAGCGAGGGTGCGAGTTTAGGCCGCATCTGTTTGCGACATCCGCTGGGAACGCCCTGCCACAAGATAAATAAATTATTGATATAAAAAGTGTTTCGTTGTCACGAAGACGCTCGGCCCAGTACAGCCACATTTTTGCGTTTGCCTGAGCGCGGATGGTGTGACCGCGCGCGACTCGTCGAGGACTTCCTGGCGCACGGCAATGAAAGGGTTCTGGCATGAAAGATATCGGCGACGACAGGGAGCTGATGGCTGAATTTGCCGAGTTTAAAGAATTACTGCGTCGGGACCTGGGCCATGCGCCGTCCTTAGAGCCAGCGACGCGGGTCGCGGACGAGGCGGCTCATGCGCATGCTCCTGGCTACGCGGCGATCAATTCCGGCCCGTCTCCTGAAGCGCCGCGCGCGGAGGATTCCTGGATCGCGGTCCATGCGACGGAAGAGGAGTTCGACGACGAGCCGGAGAATGAGGCCGAAGGCGGACGCCGGGGGCTGTTCTTCGCCGCGGCGGCGATCGTCATAGCAGGACTCGCGGCGTTGACTTGGGTCTTGGGACCGTGGAACGCCGCTGATCCGAGCGAGGATCCGGCGCTGGCAACTGCGCCGCCTTTGGTCGTTCCAGACGCCGCGCCGGCGATCGACAGCGCCGCGACGCAGCCTCAAGACGCGGCTCCCGCGCAGGAAACCGCCAGCACGCCGGCGCCCTCGGAACACGCAAACGCGCCGCTCGATCCAGTTGATGGCGCTTCGACGATTGGGGCGGCCGCCCCTGCCGAGGCAAGCCAATCCGAGACCGCGGCCGGCGCCGCTCCTGCGGGGGGCGGCGCCGCGATTGGGTCGATGGGCTCGTCCATCCCTGTTCCCGCCGAGGCGGCCATGGCGCCAAAGCTCGCGCCTCTGCCGACGACCGCGTCGACTCCGAACGCCGCGCCAGCGGAGCCGGCGTCGCCACCAGTAGCGGTTGCTCCGCCAGTAGCGGCCGCTCCGCCAAGAGCGGTCGCCCCGAAAGCCGTTGCGCCGGAGCCGCCGCAAGCGGTTGCGCCGTCGGCGCCTCTATCCGAGCCGCCGACCGCCGAAGCTGAGACGCCCCGAGCGCCGAAGCCTGCGCCGCGCGTGAAAGTTGCGAAGCCGAAGAAGCCGGCGAAGCCGGTCGCGAGCCGTCCGGCTCCCGCGCCCGCTCAGCCGGTCGCCGTAGCCGCGCCCGAACCCGCGCCGCCCCCTCCGCCGCCGCCTCCACCGGCAAACGATGGGCCGTTGGGCTTCGTCAAACGCTCGGTCAATGCGGTCGGATCGGCGATCGGCGGCATCGTTCGCTAATCGCGATCGCGCAGTCGAAACGCCGGCGCCATCCGCGCCGGCGTTTTTCATTGGCCAATAAGCCGGCTGTGGCCTTTGCCAAATGTCTCGGCCTGTGACTTTATCCGGACGTTCGGGCGGCGCGGCGCGCATCGACGAACTGGAGAGCTGCACGCATGGCCAAACCTACCCAAGCTGACGCAGAAGCGGCCGTGCGGGTTCTCATCGAATGGGCGGGAGACGACCCCGACCGCGAGGGGCTCATCGACACGCCGGAGCGGGTGGCGCGTTCCTACCGTGAGCTTTTCTCCGGCTATGACGTCGATCCGCGCGACTATCTCAAGCGCACCTTCGACGAGGTCGGCGGCTATGACGAACTGGTGGTCTTGAAAGACATCCGCGTCGTCAGCTTCTGCGAGCATCATCTGCTGCCGGTGACCGGCCGGGCCCATGTCGGCTATCTGCCGAACAAGCGGGTGGTCGGCATTTCAAAGCTCGCGCGCGTCGTGCACGGCTTCGCGCGCCGCCTGCAAATTCAGGAAAAGCTCACCGCCGAGATCGCCGAAGCCATCCAGGACATTCTCGAGCCGGCGGGCGTCGGCGTCGTCATCGAGGCCGAGCACAGCTGCATGACTCTGCGCGGCGTCAATACGACCGGCTCATTGCTCACGACGAGCCGGCTGCTCGGCGTCATCCGCGACGACCCGCGCACCCGCGAGGAATTCCTCGGCATGGTGCATGGGAAGTGACGCGCGGATTTTCTAGCCGAGCGTCTTCTTCAGCTCAGCGACGATCGCGTCGCCCATCTCCTTGGTTGAGACGGTCGACGGCGCGTCGCCCTTGATGTCCGCCGTGCGCAGGCCCTTCGCCAGCACGCTGGCGATCGCGGCGTCGATGGCGTCAGCCGCCTTCGGCAGATCGAAGCTGTAACGCAGGGCCATGCCGAGCGAGCCGATCATGGCGATCGGATTGGCGATCCCCTTGCCGGCGATGTCGGGCGCCGAGCCGTGGCAGGGCTCATACATCGCATGGCGCTTGCCCTTTTCATCCGCCGCGCCCAGCGAAGCCGACGGCAGCATGCCGAGGGACCCGGTCAGCATGGCGGCTTCGTCCGACAGCATGTCGCCAAAGAGATTGTCGGTGACGACGACGTCGAACTGCTTGGGCCAGCGCACGAGCTGCATGGCCAGCGCGTCGGCGAGCATATGTTCGAGCGTCACGTCGGAATATTCGCGCTGGTGCAGTGCGGCGATGACCTCGCGCCACAGATAGCCGGACTTCATCACATTGGACTTTTCGGAAGAGGTCACCTTGTTATTGCGCTTGCGCGCCAGTTCGAAGGCGACCCGGCCGATGCGCTCGATCTCGTAGGTCTCGTAGACCTGTGTGTCCACCGCGCGTTTCTGGCCGCCGCCGAGATCTGTGATCTCCTTAGGCTCGCCGAAATAGACGCCGCCGGTTAATTCACGCACGATCATGATGTCGAGGCCGTCGACGATGTCGCGCTTGAGGGAAGAGGCGTCGGCGAGCGCCGGATAGCAGATCGCCGGGCGCAGATTGGCGAAAAGCCCGAGTTCCTTGCGCAGGCGCAGCAGCCCGGCTTCGGGCCGCACGTCGTAAGGGACGCCGTTCCATTTCGGCCCGCCGACGGCGGCGAGCAGCACGGCGTCAGCCTCATGCGCGCGCTTCATGTCAGCTTCGCTGATCGCGACTTTGTGCGCGTCATAGGCCGCGCCGCCGACCAGTCCCCGCTCGATCTCGAAGCGCGCGACGCCTGCCGCGTTCAAAAGGGCGAGAACCTTTTCGGCTTCGGCGGAAATTTCCGGACCGATGCCATCGCCCGGCAGGAGCAGAAGCTTGTATATGGCCATGAACGCCTCGTCGTCGGCTTGAAACTCGCGCCGTCAATAGAGCGCGCGACAAGGCGACGCAACCGCGCAAAATTCGTCCTGGTTGTGCGACAATTCGCGCGACGCGTCGGCCTTGCGAGCTTTCGTGAAGCCGTGCAGCTTGAAAAATGTCAAGTACGAAGGGGCTTCGCGCCAGACGCGCCAATGAAAGAGCGGCGTCGGCGGGAGGCGATGCGCAGCTCTGCGCAGTTGGGAGACGCAAAGATGACGAGCTACAAAACGATCATATATGTCATGGCGCTTGGCCTGTTCGGCGCTGTCGCCGGCGCGGCGCCCGCCAAGGCGTTCTGCCTCATCAATTGCGAGCCCAAGCCCGAGGACGCGAAGAAGGTCTTCGACAATCTCGTCAAGAAGAAATTCGACAAGGATGCGGTGATCGAAAATTTCGAGATCACGCGCTTCTGGCCGCTCGACGTCGAAGGCGCCGGCCACGCTGGTTATGAGTATTATTACACCGCGAAAGTGCGCTTCCCGAACGGCGCCAATCTCGAATGCAAGCCCGAGGGCGGCGCGACGAAGCCCGGCTGCTCGGACAATACGACCTTTTATTCGACGACGATCCAGAATCAGATGATCAAGGACAAGCAATATATTGAGCCGGGCAAGGTGATCGAGTTCAAGGACGAAACCCGTTTCGATCAGGAAGGCTCGAAGTGGAAGGGCCAGGACGGCAATTTCTATTGATCGTCCTGGCCGGCGTCCGAGTGGGCGCCGATTGCGAACCGTCAGGCTCGCGATCCGTCGTTTAGGCGGCTGATCGGGTCGCCTTTCGCCCCTTCCGCGCGCGCGGCGCTTGGTGTAGAAGGCCGCCCAATGGGTTGCGCGCCGGGCTGAGGCTCAGGCGCGGCTGGAAGGATTCACATGCAGCAGGTCATTATCGCGATCCACTTGATGGTGGTGACGGCGCTCGTCATTCTCGTGCTTTATCAAAAGTCCGAGGGCGGCGCGCTCGGCATGGGCGGCAGCGGCGTCTTCACCGGGCGCGGCCAGGCCAATGCGCTCACCCGCGCCACCGGCATTCTCGCGACGATGTTCTTCATCACCAGCATCGCGTTGACCGTGCTGCCGGCCTGGGAGCGCCGCAGCGAGGGCGGCGACGACTGGACCAAGGCGCTCGACCCGGGATCGATTCAGCTCAAGGAGCTTCCCAAGACCGAGGGCAAAGGCCAGCAGGCCGCGCCGGACAAAGCGCCGGAGCCCGGCAAGGACAGCATTTTCGACCAGCTCCAGCGCGCCCAGCAGAAGCGCCAGCAGAGCGCGCCTGTAGAGGCGCCGCCGGCCGCGACGACCCCGCCTGCGGCGCAGGCGCCGGTTCAGGCGCCTCCCGCTCCGGCGCCGCAAGCCCCGGCGACTGAGCCGCCGAAGGCGGCCGCGCCCGCTCCGGTCGAAGCGCCGAAGGCGGAAGCTCCCAAGCCTGAAGCGGCAACGCCTGAAGCGCCCAAGAGCGAAGCGCCGGCCGCTCCGGCCCAGACGGCCCCTGCTGCGCCGGCGGTAACGCCGCCGGCCGCTGAGGCGCCAAAGGCTGAAGCGCCCAAAACCGACGGCCTGAAATGGGGAGCGCCGAAGACAGAGACGCCTGCGGCCGCGCCGGAGTCGAAGCCCGCGGAGACGAAGCCCGCCGAATCGGAGGCTAAGCCCGCGGTTCCCGAGCCGAAGCCCGCCGAGCCGGAGAACAAGCCCGCGCCGCCGACGATCTGGAAAGCGCCGACCCAGTAAGGCGCATCAAAACCCACGTCTGACGATCATGGCTGGGGGCGACCGCCCCCGGCCCAATAAATTCGCTATCAGAATCGCTTGAAAGGCGTTAGGCGTTAAGCCCCATGGCGCGGTATATCTTCATCACCGGCGGCGTGGTCTCCTCACTTGGCAAGGGCTTGGCGTCGGCGGTTCTCGGCGCGCTTTTGCAGGCGCGCGGCTATACGGTTCGGCTCCGCAAGCTCGACCCCTATCTCAATATCGATCCGGGCACGATGTCGCCCTATCAGCACGGCGAGGTCTTCGTCACCGACGACGGCGCCGAGACCGACCTCGACCTCGGTCATTACGAGCGCTTCACCGGCTGTCCGGCGACGCGCCAGGATAATGTAACCACCGGTCGCATCTATCAGAACATCATCAACAAGGAGCGGCGCGGCGACTATCTCGGCGCGACGATCCAGGTCATTCCTCATGTGACCAACGCCATCAAGGAGTTCGTCCTCGAGGGCAATGAGGACGTCGATTTCGCGCTGATCGAGATCGGCGGCACGGTCGGCGACATCGAGGGCCTGCCGTTCTTCGAGGCGATCCGCCAGATCAAGAACGATCTGCCGCCGCATCACTGCATCTATATCCACCTGACGCTGCTGCCTTATATTCCGAGCGCCGGCGAATTGAAGACGAAGCCGACGCAGCATTCGGTGAAGGAGCTGCGTTCGATCGGCATTCAGCCCGACATTCTGCTCTGCCGCACCGATCGCGAAATTCCGCGCGAAGAGCGCCGCAAGCTCGGACTCTTCTGCAATGTGCGCGAGCAGGCGGTGATCGAGGCGCGCGACGCCGCCAACATCTATGACGTGCCGCGCGCCTATCACGCCGCGGGGCTCGACGCCCAGGTGCTCGCCGCTTTCGGCATCGAGCCGGCGCCAAAGCCCGACATGAGCCGCTGGAACGCGGTGACGCAGCGCATCAACAATCCGGAAGGCGAAGTCACCATCGCGGTCGTCGGCAAATATACCGAGATGAAGGACGCCTATAAGAGCCTCATCGAGGCTTTGGCGCATGGCGGCCTCGCCAACCGGGTGAAGGTCAATCTCGACTGGATCGAATCGGAGATTTTCGAGACCGCCGATCCTGCCGCGCATCTTGAACATGTGCACGGCATTCTCGTCCCCGGCGGCTTCGGCCAGCGCGGCGCCGAGGGCAAGATTCTCGCGGCGCGTTTCGCCCGCGAGCGCGGCGTGCCCTATTTCGGCATCTGCTTCGGCATGCAGATGGCGGTGATCGAAGCGGCGCGCGCGCTTGCGGGAATCGAAAAGGCGAATTCGACCGAGTTTGGCCCCTGTGCGGAGCCAGTCGTCGGCCTCATGACCGAATGGCTGAAGGGCAACGAACTGGAGCAGCGCGCGGCGGGAGGCGACATGGGCGGCACCATGCGCCTTGGCGCCTATCCCGCGCTGTTGAAACCGGGCTCGCGCATCGCGCAGATTTACGGCGCGAGCGAAATCTCCGAGCGCCACCGCCATCGCTATGAGGTGAATTTCGCCTATCGCGCGCGCTTAGAGGAGAAGGGGCTGCTGTTCGCGGGCGTGTCGCCGGATGGGCTTCTGCCCGAGACGGTCGAAATCCCCGAGCATCCCTGGTTCATCGGCGTGCAATATCACCCGGAATTGAAGTCGCGCCCCTTCGAGCCGCATCCGCTGTTCGCGAGTTTCATCGCGGCGGCGAAGGCGCAGAGTAGGTTGGTGTAGTACTTTAAGCGACGATCTCTCGCGCTTCGGTGCATGCAAGCTCTTCGCCTTTCGTGGGAGCACCAAAACGGCGACTTAGGCTTCTGTATGCAGTGTCAATGGCATCGCGCCAACCGTCCGCTGCCAAGCTTAAACTTTCTGGTTCAAGAGCCTTCTTCACGTCATCGGGGGTCCATTGGTGCACAAGTTGCTTAGCTTGCGCGAACACGACCGCATATCCGACGCGTCCCATGATGATTTTTTCCGCCCACTGACGGGCTTGGTCCCTGACCAATTCCGGGTCGGAATAGGTCGCATAGCGCCGCTCCAAATCAGACTGGGCTTCGTCGACTGCTGAATACGTCATGTTTACAAACAACTGGTTTGTTTCTCGGAAGTAACGAGCAGCTTTTCCCGATATTTCCTTTTCAGCAGCTTCTTCTTCTGTCGTCAGCGGAATAATTTCTGGCGCGCGCTCCATATTTCGCGAAATGTTTGATCGCTTGGCTCCTACTGGACTGAAGATAAGGTCAATTGGGGTAGGCGGGCGCGCACTTCCCGACTCACTGTGTTTCTTCCCTTGCACCGGCGCGGCACCGCGAGCGCCACCGAAGTCTGCAGATTCTGTTCCGGCTCTTGCAAGCCGCGGGCTTTGTGCGTGGACTCTGAGCTTGTTCAACAGCTCTTGAAGTTCTTGCCTGAGATTGTCAGTGCTGGAGGACGGCTTCGGCGCCAAAGAATTTATGATCTCGATTAACCATTCGGGCCTCTGACTGATTACAAGATGCGCAAAATCATCGAGCAGAACTTGCCGCTGATCTCCTACCGAAAATTGAAGAAAACGTCGGTATGGTTCGTGACGAACGGCGAAGTTGTTTGGTAGCTCAACATGTACTGAGATGTGGCGTGCCCCAAAAGGAATGCCGTACCCAGGCGCATCGGCCGCCCATTTGCGACTCTTCCGCAAGTCGTACATTTCGCCTCGGAAAATTATAGCTCCGTTGCTGACCGATGATGTAAGGGAGCCAGAAATGGACTTATTGTGTGAGCCATCCGAGTAGGGGGATGTCCCGATCATTGTTGAAAAAGGAGGAGCGGCGTTGCTCGCCTTGAGCCGTTAGGCTCGGGGTGCTGATTCCACGAAAGGAAGCAACGCCATGCAGGAACATACCACATCGACCGCGATTC
>VGEB01000110.1 GCA_016869435.1 Alphaproteobacteria bacterium
GCGAAGTAGCGCTGCAAGTGAAGGGCTTCGACCCTGGGCGCGGCAAAAAATTCGACGCGGCGATGGCGGCTGGCGTCCTGCGCCGGCGCCTTGTTGCCGACATGATGCGGGGGACAATCTAGGCGCGTTTGCGCCTGTCCCGGCATTGGCGAGAACGGCGCGATTCGTAAAGCGGCGCGCCGCGGGATAGGCCGCCACCGGCCGCGACAGGGGGCTGTCGGGCTGCTGGCGAACACGAGAAGCGAGCAAAAAAACTCAATGGGGCCGCGATCATAGATATTTTTTCAACCAGAGACGCTTCCAGGCGGATCATACTGGCGGTCGTCGCCGGGGTCGCGTTGGGCCTCGTCGCCGTTTCGCCCGCCGTCGGCGAAACTCCGCACTGCACCGAGTTGCGCGCCCAGATCGCCCGCGCCGGCGCCGGCAGTCGCGCGGGACAATTCCAGACCGCGGCGGCCCGGCAGCGCGGCGAATATGCGCGCGTCGCCGCCAAAGCCCGAGCGCTCGGCTGCGATCGCGGCCAGTTCCTGTTTTTCGGAGACGCGCCGTCGCCTCAGTGCGGACCGATCAACGCACAACTCAATCAGCTCTCAAGCGCCATCGCCGGCTATGATCGAGCGGTCGCCGACGACGGCGGTCAGCGCCAGGCGCTTGCGACGCGCTACGAGGCAGAGTGCCGCAATCCACAGCCCATGCAGGCGCGCCTTGCCCGACCGCGCAATTTCTTCGAGGAGCTGTTCGGCGTCGGGCAGGATGAGAGCCCGGGGGTCATGGCGCCCGATCAGGGCCTTGAATCCGCCGACGAGACCCCGCGCGGAGGGCCGATGGCGATCTGCGTGCGCGACTGCGACGGCGGCTTTTTCCCGATCAGCTATTCGGCGCGCAGCTCCAATCTCGACGATCTCGCAGCGATGTGCCGGGCGCTTTGCCCCAACGCCCAAGTGAAGCTTTACACGGCGTCGCAATGGAAGGGCCTGGCGTCGGCGCTTTCGGTCGACGGCGAGGCCTATTCCGACCATCCCAACGCGCACAAGTTCGAGAAGGTCTACGATCCGGCCTGCGGCTGCAAGCCGCCGGGCCAGACTTGGGCGGAGGCGCTCGCCGAGGCCGAGCGGCTCATCGCCGAGCGTCATGCGAAGGATCAGATGGTCACCGCCGAACAGGCCGAACAATTGTCGCGCCCGCTGCCGCCGGGGGTCGCCCGCGGGCGGAAGGCGAAAGGGCCAGCGCAGGCGCCGGAGCCGGCGGCGGCGGTCGCGCCCGCTGCGGAGGCGCAGCCCAGCGTCGAGCAAGGCGCCGCCGCCGCGCCGGAAATCTATCGCGAAATCGTCGGACCCGACGGAATCAAGCGCCGGGTGCGGGTGGTCGCGCCGGCGTTGTAAGGCGCGGCCCGCTTCCGGGCATCAAGGCATATGCGCCTTCACCGTCTCGATCAGCTGCTTGATCGAGAATGGCTTCGCCAGGAAACCGAACTCGCCTTCGGGAAGATTCTTGGCGAAAGCCTCTTCCGCATAGCCGGAAACGAATATGACCTTCGCCCCGACGCCGCGCTTGCGCAATTCAGCGAACATGGCGGGGCCGTCCATCTCCGGCATCACTACGTCGGACACGATGAGATCGATCTTGCCGTCGACGCGGTCGACGACCTCAAGCGCCTCCATGCCCGTCGTCGCTTCCAGCACAGTGAATCCGCGCGAGGTCAGCGCGCGCGACCCGATTGAGCGCACGGCGTCCTCGTCTTCGACCAGGAGCACCACGCCCTGTCCGGTATAGTCCGTCGCCGCCTTGGGCGAGTCCGATTTTTGCGAGGTCTCCTTTTCCTCTGGCTGGTAACGCGGCAGAAAAATGCGGAACGTCGTTCCGCGCCCGACCTCGCTGTCGACGAAGAGGAAGCCGCCCGATTGCTTGACGATGCCGAAAACGGTCGACAGGCCGAGGCCCGTGCCCTTGCCGACCTCCTTCGTCGTAAAAAAAGGTTCGAAGATTTTTTCTTTCAGGTCCGCCGGAATCCCGCTGCCCGTGTCCTCGACCTCGACCAGCACATAGTCCGCCGCCGGCAGCGCCGCCCCGCCGATCGAGGCGCATTCGGAGGCGGCGACGTTGCGCGTGCGGATCTGCACGCGGCCGCCCGACTCCGCCATCGCGTCGCGCGCGTTGACGACGAGATTGATGATCACCTGTTCGAATTGGGTGATGTCGGCCTTGACGAACCAGAGGTCTCGGCCGAGTCGCAATTCGAGTTCGTTCTTCTCGCCGACGATGCGGCGCAGGAGATTTTGCACTTCGGAGAGCGCGTCGCCGAGCTGCAAGACTTGGGGGCGCAGCGTCTGCCGGCGAGAAAAGGCCAGCAGCTGTCTGGTCAAACCAGCCGCGCGATTGGCCGTCTCCTTGATCTGACGGATATCGCGAAAGGCCGGATCAGTCGGGCGGTGACTGGACAGCAGCAAATCCGAATAGCCGATGATCGCGGTCAGCATATTGTTGAAGTCATGCGCGATGCCGCCGGCGAGCTGTCCGACCGCATTCATCTTCTGAGACTGCGCGAACTCCTCTTGCAGCTTGCGTTGCTCGGTCGTGTCGAGCGCATAGACCATCGCGCCTTTCTTGCCGGCGTCCTCGGCGGAAGAAACGAAGAAGCGCGCAGAACGAGGTCCGCCGCCGGACTCTTCCTCAAACATGACATTGACCGGGCGCACTTCGCCCTTGCCTTCGATGGCGTCCTCGATCGCGGTGCGCAGCGCGGCGCCATCGCGTTCGCCGAGTCCCGCAAGCACAGACCAAGGCGGCGCGGCCTTGCCCTGCCCCGATTTCAGGGCCTGCGGCAGCAATTTCACGAAAGCCGCATTCGAGGTCAGCACCCTGCCTTCGCCGTCGAGCGTCGCCATCGCCATCGGCGTCGAGTTGAAGAAGCGCGCGAATCGAACTTCTGCGGCGCGCAGATTCTCTTCCGGCTGCTCGCCAGACGCGCGGTTGAGCACAAGGGTGCGCGAAGCGCCCGCTTCTCCATCCTGGCCGAAGGCCACCTGATGCAGCAGCCTGACGGGAAGCGACTTGCCGTTACGGCATCGCAGGTCGAGGTCGATCTGCTCGGTGCGCAGATCGCCAGGGGAGCCGGAGATGGCCGCGAGCAGCGCCGCGCCATTGTCGGCGACGATCGAGGACAGGGTCGCGCCGCCGGATCCAACCTGGGTAAGATCGTAACCAAGCCAGCCGGCGAGAGTCTTGTTCATATAAGAAACGGCGCCGTCGGGACTGGCGGAAAAAAAACCGGCCGGCGCATGATCGAGAAAGTCGATCGCGTGCTGAAGCTCCTGGAAAACGTTCTCCTGCCGCTGTCGATCGGCGGTTACGTCAGCGACAGCCCACAAGCAGTGCCGACCGCCATACGCCGGGAGCGGCCGGACGCGAATGCGATACCAGCCGACGTGCCCCTGGCCCGAAAGAGGCGGCGACAGCCGCAAATCTTCGCTGTGCGAAACGCCAGCGCGCGCCGCTTGCGCCAATCTGTATATCGCCTCCGAAACTTCCGGCGGCCCGGAGAACAGCCTCTCCACCAGCTGTATTCCGGATGAATCTTTCGCGTCGCACATGGCCCGATAGGCGTCGTTGGCGTAGACGATGCGCCCGTCGCCTCTTGCGACGAGCAGCCCCTCGCTCGAAGTGTCGGCGATGAGCTTCGTTAGATCATTATCCGCGGCGCGGCCGGAGAACTCGATCAATCCAACGGCATAGGCGCAAAGAAAAAATATACCGGCGACGCCCAAGATCGCCAGCGCGAGCACAGTGACGCGCGGCGCGAGTTCGGAAGGCGTCAAATAATAGGCGGCGATCGCGCCGATGAGCGCGATGACGAGGGCAAGCGTCAATCCCACATTCGGGGCCCGCTCGCTGCGCCCGAGAGCCGGGGATCCCGTCCTGTCGGTCATTTCTTAACCACCCGCCATATATCGCCGATCGCGACAGCCGAGCTAACGCCGGCGTCGAGGTTGACTCAGCCGACGCTTACAGAATCATCTGAAGAATGGCCGTGGACGGCGCCAATAGCAACGCCGGAAGCAAGAATAGGACGCTGATTCGTCGCCCATTAACCATTCATTAACCTTTTTTCGGCCCTTGCCAGGAAAGCTGTTAATTTGGCAAGGTTACGCGCGTTCGTAACGAGAGATCAGCCGTTCATGCCCGATAAATTCACTCAGCTGCTGCCCGCGCTCGGAGCGCTTGTCGCGTTCCTCGTCGCTGCAGTGCTCGTGCTATATATTTTCCGTCTCCTATTCGGACGCCGTATCCGCGCCCCTGGAGGCCGCAACCGCGCGCGCCGCCTCGACGTTGTCGATGTCTTCGACCTCGACCGCGAGCGCCAGCTCGTCATTGTGCGGCGCGACAACACCGAACATCTTCTTCTGATCGGCGGTCCCAATGACGTCCTCGTCGAGGCGACGATCAGCCGACCCGAGACCGCGGTTGGCCGCGCCCCGGACCAACGCGCCGGACCAGCGGCCGCAAACTGGCCGGCCGGGCCAGCGGCTCCCGCCCGAGAACTGGAAACGCCGCTGCCGGCGCCGGCTGCGGCCGCAGCCGTCAACCTGCCGCCAGACCTTTTTGCGCCGGCGCCGACAAAAGCTCCTGCGCCGCCGCCATCCCCGCCGCCCGGACCGAGGATTTCGAGCCCGGCTGCGCCGCCGCCCCCGCGACCCGGGCCCTCTCGTTTGGGAACGCCGCCCTTCCTTGCGCGCGCCCAACAGCGGCTGTCGCCGCGCCCACAAGAGCCGGGCGCGCCGCCCGAAGCGGCGGCTCCAGCCGCGACTCCAAGGCCTGCCGCCCCGCCTCCATCGGCCCCGCCGCCGCCAGCCTCAGGCCGGCCCGCTGCGCCGCCGCCGGCCGCAGCGCGGCCTCCGGCGCCCCCGCCAGCGCCGCCGCCAAAGCCTGCTGCGCCGCCGCCCCAGCCTCCTGCAGCGGCTCCGGCCGAGGCGAATCCGCTGGATTCGCTCGAAGCCGAGATGGCGCGTCTGCTCGGCCGCCCCGACGAGAAATAAGAAAGGCGTCGCGATTCGCGACGCCCTTCAACTTCGCGACTGAACCCGGTTTCGCTCAGTCGTCCCGATAGACTTTTTCGCGCCGCTCATGGCGCTCCTGCGCCTCGATCGACAGCACCGCGATCGGACGCGCATCGAGGCGCTTGAGCGAGATCGGCTCGCCCGTCTCCTCGCAGTAGCCATAACTGCCGTCGTCGAGGCGCGTCAGCGCCGCGTCGATTTTTGCAATGAGCTTGCGCTGCCGATCGCGCGCCCGAAGTTCTATCGCGCGATCGGTTTCGGACGATGCGCGGTCCGCCAGGTCGGGATGATTTTCGTTTTCATTCTGCAGCGCGGCGAGGGTTTCCCGGCTTTCGTGCAGAATGTCTTCCTTCCAAGCCAGCAGTTTGCGCCGAAAATATTCGCGCTGCCGATCGCACATAAAGGGTTCGTCTTCGGAAGGCTTATAAGTTTCTTCCAGATCCACCGCCATCTCGCGAATCCTTAATTGGCCCATAGGCGACGCCTATATAGACGCGACCGGCGCCACTTACAATCTTCCTCGCGCCGCCGTTCACTCCATCGCTCTGCGCAGATTTTCGTCGACTTTGTCGAGGAAGCCCGTCGTCGACAGCCATTTCTGGTTGCAGCCGACAAGCAGAGCCAGATCCTTGGTCATGAAGCCCGATTCGACGGTCGCGACGCAGACTTCCTCGAGCGTGCGCGCGAACTGGGCGAGTTCCTCGTTCCCATCGAGCTTACCGCGGTGCGCAAGCGCGCGCGTCCAAGCGAAAATCGAGGCGATCGAGTTGGTCGAGGTCTCATGCCCCTTTTGATGTTCGCGGTAATGGCGCGTCACCGTGCCATGGGCGGCCTCGGCTTCGACGGTCTTGCCGTCGGGCGTCATCAATACGCTTGTCATCAGACCGAGCGAGCCGAAACCCTGCGCCACCGTGTCGGACTGAACGTCGCCGTCATAATTCTTGCACGCCCAGATGTAGCCGCCTGACCATTTGAGCGCGGAAGCGACCATGTCGTCGATCAGGCGATGCTCGTAGGTGAGGCCGAGCGACTCGAATTTCGATTTGAACTCGGCGTCGTAAATCTGCTGGAAGAGATCCTTGAAGCGGCCGTCATAGGCTTTGAGGATCGTGTTTTTCGTCGACAGATAGACCGGATAGTTGCGCGTAAGCCCGTAGTTGAACGTCGCGCGCGCGAATTCGCTGATCGACTCGTCGAGATTGTACATCGCCAGGGCGACGCCGGCGCTGGGAAAGCTGAAAACTTCCTTCTCAATCACGTCGCCGTCGGCGCCTTCGAATCGAATCGTCAGACGTCCCTTGCCGGGCACTTTGAAGTCGGTCGCCTTATATTGATCGCCGAAGGCGTGACGGCCGACGATGATCGGCTGCGTCCATCCCGGCACCAGGCGCGGCACGTTCCTGCAGATGA
Source organism: Alphaproteobacteria bacterium (assembly GCA_016869435.1). Lineage (GTDB taxonomy): Bacteria > Pseudomonadota > Alphaproteobacteria > Rhizobiales > Beijerinckiaceae > Methylocystis. Next base: position 6,465 of record VGEB01000110.1, read on the forward strand.
TCGGTTCGCGAAAGATGACGCCGCCGAGGATGTTGCGGATCGTGCCGTTCGGCGATTTCCACATCTCCTTGAGATGGAATTCTTTCACCCGCGCTTCATCGGGGGTGATCGTCGCGCATTTGACGCCGACGCCGTGCTCTTTGATGGCGTAGGCGGCGTCGATCGTCACCTGATCATTCGTGGCGTCGCGGTTTTCAATCGAGAGATCGTAATAAAGGAGATCGATGTCGAGATAGGGTCGAACAAGCTTCTCTTTGATCGCGGCCCATATGATGCGGGTCATTTCGTCGCCATCGAGTTCGACTACGGGATTTGCAACCTTGATCTTCCGCATGCGCCCGCTCCTCCTTGCCGCGCGCCTTATAGCGTCGGCTAGAGGTTTTGGGTAGCAATCGGCAGGCCTTCGACCGAGCTTTGAGGCGCCCTTCCCCAGGCGCGCGTTCCGCCCTAATTTGCCGCCGCTTTGGCGCGAGGAGACGAATTGGTCGGGGCCGGAACGGATCGCAGCAAGACGGCTATTTCTGGAGGCCCGGCGGTGGTGCTGGTGCGTCCGCAGCTCGCCGTCAACATCGGCATGTGCGCGCGCGCCATGGCCAATTTCGGCCTCTCCGATCTGCGCCTCGTCTCGCCGCGGGAAGGCTGGCCGCGCACCGGCGCCTACCGCAAGGGCGCCTATGCGGCGGCGGCGGGCGCCGTGCATCTGCTCGAAAGCGCCAAGCTCTACGCGAGCGTGCGCGAAGCGATCGAGGATCTGTCCTTCGTCTACGCGGCGACGGCGCGCGGACGCGGCCAGATGAAACCCGTGCTGACGCCGGCGCAGGCGATGCCGGACATGGCGGCGCGCATGGCGGCGGGCGAGAAGCATGGCGTGATGTTCGGCCCTGAGCGCACCGGCCTCGACAATGACGACGTGGCGCTCGCCGACGCGATCCTGACCTTTCCGGTCAATCCCGCCTACGCCTCGCTCAATCTCGCTCAGGCAGTGCTGCTCACCGGCTACGAGTGGTTTCGCGCCGCGCATGGCGAGGCCATTCCTTTCGAGGTCGAGGAACGCTCGCCGCCGGCGACGCGCGAAATGACGCTCGCCTTCTTCGATTTTTTGGAAGGCGAACTCGACAAGCGCGGGTTCTTTCGTCCGCTGACGAAAAAGCCGGTGATGTCGCGCAATCTGCGCAACATGTTCCACCGCATGGGCCTGACCGAGCAGGACGTGCGCACATTATGGGGCGTCGTCGTGCGGCTTGTTGAGGGACCAAGGCGGGAGCCGAAAAAGGCCAGCCGTAGGAAGCAGGCGGAGCAAGCAGAGTCTTAGAGCCGCTTCATTGCGAGCGGATCCTTTCGATAGCTTCGCCGCCGCCACGCGACGACGGCGCGAACAGGCCTAATGAAATGACTGTTTGCCTTCCCGCCTTGACGATGCCGACGGCGCCATCGCGAGCGGGCTCGCCTGGTGATGCACGAGTCGCCAGCGCTCGCCACTCCAGCGAAACCAGTTCGTCGCGAGCAGGAAGCCTCCGCCGACCTCTTCAATGCAGAACACGCGGCCGCCGGCGCCGTCGATGATCGTTTGCGGATCGCGCGCCGTCACCGCCTCCTGCTGCGGATTGCGGAAAATGTCGCGATAGGAGGCGAGAACCGGCGTCCGCCCGACAAGCGCCGGCCAGCCCGGATGAACGCAGGAAACGCCCTCCTCCGCCCAGATGTCGTTCATCGCGCCAAGGTCGCGCGCGGCGAAGGCGCGGTAATAGGCGGCGTTGGCGTCGATCAGCGCAGCTTCGTCCATCGATTGACACTGCGGGATTCGCTCGGGCATGGCAAATGCAAGAATGCGCCCAAAGAGAGTGGCCGATGGATGCGCTGACATGGTTCGGGCTCTTCGCCGTGAGCGCGATGCTGCTCGCCTATTCGCTTGAAGACCGCAGCCATTGGTTTGTTCTGTGCTTTGCTGCAGCCTGCGCTCTGGGATCGATCTACGGATTCCTGCAAGGCGCCTGGCCCTTCGGCCTCGTCGAGGCGGTATGGGCTGTCGTCGCCCTCAGGCGCTGGCGCCATAGAGTCTCGCAAGAACCTAGCGAAGCGCTTAAGTAGACTGTCGACGATGTCACAAAGCGCCGATGTGTGATATTCGCGCAATTCCCGCCGGCCTTGAACCGGACGCAGGAGCTTACCGATGTTCATTCAGACTGAATCCACCCCTAACCCAGCGACGCTGAAGTTCCTTCCCGGCCAGGACGTGCTCGGCCAAGGCGCGATGGAATTCCGCTCGCTCGGCGACGCCGCCAATGCCCCGCTCGCTCAGGCGCTGCTGTCGATCGAGGGCGTCGAAGCGGTGATGTATGGCGCCGATTTCGTCTCAGTGACCAAGAACGGAACCGACTGGCCGCATCTCAAACCCGCCATTCTTGGCACGATCATGGAGCATTTCGCCTCCGGTGCGCCGCTGTTGATTGAAGGCGCGGCGCCGGCGCAGTCCGGCGGCGAGTTTTATGATTCCGCCGACGCCGAGACCGTCGCCACGATCAAGGAGCTGATCGAAACCCGGGTGCGCCCGGCGGTCGCCGGCGACGGCGGCGACATCGTCTTCCGCGGCTTCAAGGACGGCGTCGTCTATCTTGCGATGAAAGGCGCCTGCTCGGGATGCCCGTCGTCCACCGCGACGTTGCGGCACGGCATCGAAAATCTGCTCAAGCATTTCCTGCCGCAGGTGAAGGCGGTTGAGCCGGCCTAGCAGCCTGTCGGACTGATGTTTGGGGTTTTGCGGCGAGGCTGGATTGCCGCCTTTCGCGTTTGTTTTGCGTTTGATCTCCTCCCAAACGCTCACTGAGGCGCCCATTGCGACCCTCGCTTGGG
>VGEB01000111.1 GCA_016869435.1 Alphaproteobacteria bacterium
TGGACACCGAGTAATTCATATTGGCGATGCCGCCCTCATAGATGAGATCGACGATCAGCTTCACTTCATGTAGACATTCGAAATAGGCCATTTCCGGCGCATAGCCGGCCTCGACCAGCGTCTCGAATCCGGCGCGGATCAATTCGACGAGACCGCCGCAGAGCACGACCTGTTCGCCGAAAAGATCGGTCTCGCATTCTTCGCGGAAGGTCGTTTCGATGATGCCGGCGCGGCCGCCACCGATCGCCGCAGCATAGGACAGCGCGATCTGCTTGGCGTTGCCTGAAGCGTCCTGATGCACGGCCATGAGGCAGGGCACGCCGCCGCCCTTGAGATATTCGCCGCGCACCGTGTGGCCCGGCCCCTTGGGCGCGACCATGGCGACGTCGAGATCGGCGCGCGGCTCGATCAGATTGAAATGGATGTTGAGCCCATGCGCGAAGAACAGCGCCGTCCCCTGCTTCAGATTGGGGGCAAGCTCATTGGCGTAGATTTCGCCCTGGAGCTCATCCGGCGTGAGCATCATGACGACGTCGGCCCATTTTGCGGCCTCGGCGACGCTCATCACCTTCAGCCCCGCGCCCTCCGCCTTTTTGGCCGACGCCGATCCCGGCCGCAGCGCGACGGCGACCTCGGAAACGCCGCTGTCCTTCAAATTGAGCGCATGCGCATGGCCTTGGCTGCCGTAGCCGACGATGGCGACTTTCTTGCCTTTGATCAAATTGATGTCGGCGTCCCGATCGTAATAAACGCGCATGTGCTCTGCTTCCCTTGATGTGCGTGCGCTCTTGGGGAACGGCGCGCCGCGCCGTCGAATTCGCTGGCGGCTCCTTCTACGCGGGCCGCCCCGCAAGGTCAAAATTCTCGCGCTTTAGATCGGCTCCGGGCCGCGCGCGATGGCGGCGACTCCTGTGCGGGACACCTCCACGAGCCCGATCGGGCGCATGAGGTCGACGAATTCATCGATCTTGTGGGGCTTGCCGGTCAGTTCGAAGATGAAGCTCTCGGTGGTTGCGTCGACGATGCGGGCCCGGAAGGCTTCGGCGAGTTGGAGAGCGAAAGTGCGGTGCTCGCCGCGGCCCTTGACTTTCACCATGGCGAGTTCGCGCTCGAGAGAGCGTTTCGACACGGTGAGGTCCGTGACCTGATGCACCGGGACGAGGCGCTCGAGCTGGTGATGGATCTGCTCGATCGTCTCCGGCGCGCCCGACGTCAGAATGGTAATGCGCGAGAGGTGTTCGGCGTGGGCGACCTCGGCGACCGTGAGGCTCTCGATATTGTAGCCGCGACCCGAGAACAGGCCGACGACGCGCGCGAGGACGCCCGGCTCATTGTCGACGAGCACGGAAAGCGTGTGTGACTCGACCTTGGAGTTCGTCGTCGCGGCCGCGTAAGGCGAAGGCGGAGAAGCAGGGGCGTTCATCTTTTTTCCTGGCGGTCGGCAGATCGGCAGTCGGCGGCCGGCTGCAGTTCATACGACTGCCGACTGCCGAGACCCGACTGCCTAAACAAGCATTTTTCCTTTTTCGTCGATCACCGCGCCGAGTTCGATCCCGGCGTCGTCGGAAAGATCGGCGAGCAGCATGTCGTTATGCGCCTTGCCCGACGGGATCATCGGGAAGCAGTTTTCGACCTTGTCGACGACGCAGTCGAAGATCACCGGCCCGTCATAGTCGATCATTTCCTTTATCGCCGCGTCGAGCGACGCGGGATCGGAACAGCGGATGCCCTTGGCGCCGAAGGCTTCGGCGAGCTTGACGAAATCGGGAAGCGCCTCGGAGTAGCTGTGCGAATAGCGTCCGCCATGCAGCAGCTCCTGCCATTGGCGCACCATCCCCATATATTCGTTGTTGAGGATGAAAATCTTCACCGGCAGGCGGTATTGGATCGCCGTCGACATTTCCTGAATGCACATCAGGATCGAGGCTTCGCCTGCGATGTCGATCACGAGCGAATTTGGATGCGCGAGCTGCGCGCCGATCGCCGCCGGCAGGCCATAGCCCATGGTGCCGAGCCCGCCCGAGGTCATCCAGCGGTTCGGCTCCTCGAAATGATAGTGCTGGGCCGCCCACATCTGATGCTGCCCGACCTCGGTCGTGACATAGACGTCACGATCCTTGGTCAGCGCATAGAGCCGCTGCACCGCATATTGCGGCTTGATCACGGTTTCCGAATTGCGGAAGGCCAGCGATTTTTTCGCACGCCATTCTTCGATCTGCGCCCACCAATGATCGAGCGGCTGTTTCTCGGCGCTCATCGCCTCGGCGCGCCACATGCGCGCCATGGCTTCGAGCACATGAGCGCAATCGCCGACGATGGCGAGATCGACCTTGACGTTCTTGTTGATCGACGAACGATCGATGTCGATGTGAATTTTTTTCGAGCCCGGCGAAAAGGCGTCGAGACGTCCGGTGATGCGGTCGTCGAAACGCGCGCCGACCGCGATCATCAGATCGCAGTCATGCATGGCGTGATTGGCTTCCCAGGTGCCGTGCATGCCGAGCATGCCGAGCCAGCTCTTACCCGATCCGGGATAGGCGCCGAGTCCCATCAGCGTCGATGTGATCGGAAAACCCGTGAGGCCGACGAGTTCACGCAAAAGCGTCGACGCTGCGGGTCCGGAATTGATGACGCCGCCGCCAGTGTAGAAGATCGGGCGCTTCGCCGCCGCCATCATGCGCACCGCCTGCTGGATCGTCTCCATGTCGGCGTCGAGCTTGGGATGATAGGTCTTATGCGCGGCGCTGCGCGGCGGCGCGTAGACGCCGCGCGCAAACTGCACGTCCTTCGGGATGTCGATGACCACGGGTCCGGGCCGGCCGGACGAGGCCACATAGAAGGCTTCGTGCAGCACGCGCGGCAGATCGGCGATGTTCTTGACGAGATAATTGTGCTTGGTGCAGTGGCGGGTGATGCCGACCGTGTCGCATTCCTGAAAGGCGTCGGAGCCGATGAGATGCGTCGGCACCTGGCCGGTGATGCAGACGACCGGGATCGAATCCATCAGCGCGTCGGTCAGGCCCGTCACCGTATTGGTCGCGCCTGGTCCCGACGTGACGAGCAGAACGCCGACCTTGCCCGAGGAGCGCGCATAGCCTTCGGCGGCGTGGGCCGCGCCCTGTTCATGACGCACCAGAATGTGCTGAACCCTATCCTGATGGAAAAGCGCGTCATAAATGGGAAGGACGGCGCCGCCGGGATAGCCGAAAATAATCTCCACGCCCTGGTCTTTGAGGGCTTCGACCACCATTTCGGCGCCGGTTATTTCCTTCGACATCGTCTCTTTCCGTCTTGCTTCTCGACGCGGGAGCTGGCTGTTTCCTGTTTCGGGCAACAAAAAAGGCCCTCTTGGGGCCTTGGGTCAAGCGCCACTGGCGGAGGCCGGGCCTAGCCCCGCTCCGCTCCTGGCGCTTCAGATACGAGAATTGCGCGCATGTGCGTTCCGCCCTTTCGATCGCCGTCGACGTTACGGGACGCCGAACTGATAATCAAGGGGCGGGACAGGTCTTCAACGGGCGATCCATCCGCCATCGATGACGAGGAGGTGTCCGACGATGAAGCGCGCCTGTTCGGAGCATAGGAACAGAACCGCCTCGGTCAGCTCTTCCGCCTTGCCCATGCGCCCGATTGGAAAGAGCTTCCCGGCCTCTCCGGCCGTGATGCCCTCCTTCTCCATCCATTGATGGAACACGTCGCCCGGCGCGTCGATGCCGCAGGCGCAGATGGCGTTGACGCTGATATTGTCCTTGGCGACCTCGAGCGCGACCGTCTTGGTCAGGCCGTCCACGCCGCCCTTGGAGGCGGCATAGGCGCCTTCCGCCGGATTGCCGGTGAGGCTGCCGGTGATTGACGACTGGTTGACGACGGCGCCGCCGCCGTTCTGGCGCATCTGCCGGATCTCATGCTTCATGCAGAAAAACACGCCGCGCAGATTGACGTCGATGTGGAAATTGAAGCCTTCCTCCGTCTCCTCGACGATCGGCTTGAAGCGCACGACTCCGGCGTTGTTCACCGCACAGTCGAGCCGGCCGTAAGCGTCGACTGTCTTCATCACCATGGCTTCGACGTCCCGCTCGATCCGCACGTCGGCGGGCGTGAAGATCCCCTCGCCGCCTTCAGAGCGGATCATGTCGAGTGTTTCGCGCCCATGAGCCTCATCGATATCGGCGAGCGCGACCTTCGCCCCCTCACGCGCGAAGGCCAGCGCCGTCACCCGGCCGAGACCTCTCGCCGCGCCAGTGACGAGCGCAACTTTTCCTTTGAATCTAGCCAAGAGCCCCTCCCGAACTTAACTGGCGCAACGCCTAGCTCGGACGCCGTCGCTGTCAAGCCGGCAAGAGACCACCATCGAGGATAGTCACGCCCCTTCGGCGGCGAGCGCGCGCTTGACGCCCTCGTCCGCAGCCATCATGTCGTGATGCTTCCGGACGTTGGGATATTTCGACAACCCGTCTTCGAGCATCGACGCGCCCCAGCGCTCCATTGGAAAAACATAGGCGTCGAGATAGCTGCGTTTGTCGCCCACCATATGGCGGCGTCCGGCAAGATGCGCGTTGAGAATGTCGAACTTCCTGCGCACCAGCGCCTTGCCGGCTTCGCGCACGTCGTCGAACGCTTCCTTTTCGCGGGCGCTTGTATAGCGATTGGGCGAAAACACCGGAAAAAAGGCGGGGTGCAGATCGCCGGTGAGGAAAGAGGACCAGCGGTCCGCCTCGGCCTCGTCGCGCGGCGAATCGCCTGCTGCGATCCCCGCCTGCGGGAAGCGGCGCGCGAGAAAGCGCAAGACGGCCGCGGCCTGGGTCAGCACCCAGCCTTCGCCTGTATCCAGAGCCGGCACCGCGCCCGCCGTATTGACCTTCAAATATTCCTTGTCGCCGAACTCGACTTCCATGGTCTCGTAAGGCTCGCCGATCCATTCGAGCGCGATATGCGGCGCGAGAGAACATGCGCCCGTGTGATAGTAGAGCTTGACCATGAGGGCCTCCGATTGAGGGGCGTCGCTCATAGAATAGGGCGGGCGGCCGCAGAAGGGTTGCGGCTATCCCTCGCCGCAGTCGAGAATCCAGGTCTTGTCGCAGAAGGCGACATAGAGGCGCTCCTGACCAAGCGCCGCCCCGAGTTCGCCGGCGAGTTCGTTCAGCATCGCCTCGATCTGCGCGTCGGGCAGATCGCCAAGATAGGCGTGAACGGCTTCGCCGGTGAAGATCGCGACAGGCTCGCGGTCCGAGCCGACCATGCCGTCGTCTCTCCGCCAAGCGTAGGTCACCTCGCCGCGGGTGAACATGCCGGAGAGCGCCGGCTGCCCCGCTTCGACGCGACGGCGCATCCAGGCGCGCGCGCAGCGCACCGCCTCAGAGACGTCGTAGACGCGCCCCTCCGCCTCCCAGCCCTCACGCAGGCCAACGGTGATGCGGAAATCCCGCCGTGGCCCACGCGAGCCGTCAACGAGGCGGTAGACGCGCTTGGTCATGAGCAGCAAGGTAAGGCGCCGGATGATCGGCAGGAAGGACGCGAACCTAGCCCGAAACGCCACGCAGAGCCCGCATTCTAATTCGGCCCGGTTCAATCACCGAAAAATGGCCCGCCCAATCATCGCGTTCTGCAATCCTGGCCGCCAGCGCAGCGCCGATCGACGCTGCTGGCGCCGAAATGCGAAACAGGACGATCCCACATGAAGCCGGCAACCCGGCTCGCCAAGCAAGTTCACCGAAATCTTTGTCGAAGGTGAGCAAAACGCGACCTTCGGATTCAGCCAACGCAAGCACTTGCTCGTCACTCGCGCCAGAAGCGCCTTCGGTGATCCACCTCACGTCGTGACCGCTTGCGCGAAGTACGGCCACCGCTTCGCCCGAGAAATTTTCGTCTGCAATGAAGCGCATCTCAGGCTGCGCTTGGGTAAATCTTTTCCGACTTCAGCAGATCACGCGCGAAAGCAAGACACGCGACAAGGTCCTCATGCGTCAGATTTGGGTGATTGCGCAGGATATCGGCCTCACTCCATCCGTCCGCCATTAAGCCAATGATGAACTCGACGGATAGGCGCGTGCCGCGAACGACCGGCTTGCCGGCCAGCACGGCAGGATCGAGCGCTATTAGAGGATATGCCGTCATTCCATCAATATAAACCTGCAGCCAAGGAAATTCACTTCCTCGGAAAATCTCAGTTTCCCTGGGCGCTGAGACAATTTCATTCCCGGCCCTTCTTCGTCACGCCTCCGTCCGGACCGGGCTTTTCCCGGCCATCCACGAAAATCGCGGTGCGCCTCGCGGCTCAGCCTTCGAGAAGCCTTCGCGCGATGACCTGCGCCTGAATCTCCGCCGCGCCCTCGAAAATATTGAGGATGCGCGCGTCGCACAGCACGCGCGAGACCGGATATTCCAGCGCGAAGCCGTTGCCGCCGTGGATTTGCAGGGCGTTGTCGGCCGCCGCCCAGGCGACTCTTGCGCCGAGCAGTTTCGCCATGCCGGCCTCGAGGTCGCAGCGCTTGCCCTCGTCCTTTTCGCGCGCGGCGAAATAGGTGATCTGGCGGGCGATGTGAATCTCGATCGCCATGGAGACGATCTTGTTGAAGACGCGCGGGAAGGAGAAGAGCGGCTTGCCGAACTGAATGCGCTCCTTGGCGTAGCGCAGGCCGAGATCGAGCGCGCATTGGGCGACGCCGAGCGCGCGCGCCGCCGTCTGGATGCGGGCCGATTCGAAGGTCTCCATGAGCTGTTTGAAGCCCTTGCCCTCCTCGCCGCCAAGAAGGTTTTCGGCCGGCACGTCGAAATTGTCGAAGCCGATCTCGAATTCCTTCATGCCGCGATAGCCGAGCACTTCGATCTCGCCGCCGGTCATGCCCTTCGCCGGGAAAGGATTCTCGTCAGTGCCGCGCGGCTTCTCGGCGAGCAGCATGGAGAGGCCCTTGTAGCCCTTCTCATTCGGGTTGGTGCGCACGAGCAGCGTCATCACATCGGCGCGCACCGGATGGGTGATCCAGGTCTTGTTGCCGAACACCTTGTAGACGCCGCCCTCTAACGTCGCGCGGGTGCGCAGCCCGGCGAGGTCCGAGCCGTTGTTGGGCTCGGTGAAGACGGCGGTCGGCAGGATTTCGCCAGACGCGATCCTGGGGAGATATTTCTGCTTCTGCGCCGGCGTGCCGCCGACCAGGATCAGTTCGCCGGCGATCTCCGAGCGCGTGCCGAGAGAGCCGACGCCGATATAGGCGCGCGACAATTCCTCGGAGACGACGCACATGGCGATCTTGCCCATGCCCGAACCGCCATATTCCTCCGGAATCGTCAGGCCGAAGACGCCGAGTTCGGCGAGACCGGAGATGACGTCGAGCGGTATATACTGGTTCTTACCGTGCCATTCCTGCGCATAGGGCGTGACATTCGCCGTGGCGAATTTACGCATCTCGCTGCGGATCGCCTCAAGCGTCTCGTCGAGTCCGGAAGCGCCGATCGTTTCGGCCGCCGCGTGATGGTCGATCAGTTCGGCGAGGCGCGCGCGGCTCGCGGGCGTATTGCCGGAGAGGATCAGCCGGTCGACAGACGCGGGGCGGCGCGCCGCGATCTGCTGGGCGGAGAGGCCGAAATCCGAGAGCCGGACGATCTCGCCCTGGCTCATCGGAATGCCGCCATAGACCTGGGCGAGGAATTCGGCGAAGCCGATCTGATTTAGGAGCTCTTCGGTTTCGCCATAGGCGCCCTCGGCGGAGAGGCGCTCGGCGTAGTCGATGAGTTCGCGCAGACCCTGGACATAGGTGGCCAGCCAGGCGAGCCCGTGCGCGGCGTGCTGATCGGCCTCGAACAGATCATTGGCGATCTTGCCGTCCCGCGAGACGCGGGCGCGCACGCTGGCGAGCGCGTCCTTGTAAAGCGCCTCGACGGCGGCGAGCGCCTCTTTCGCGTCACTCGTCCAATCGGCGGCTTCAAGTTTCGTCGCGACGGCTGCGGTCATTCTTTCTTTCCAAGGGTGAAGGGGCACCCCTTCCCGGGCGCCAGTCAAAATCGCGCCCTACATGCCGACATTTGGCCTGAGACGCAACCGCGCCGACGGGGGACCGTATCTCAGTTTGAATTTCGGCTTTGGGTGAAAAAAATCGAAACTTTTGGCTGGCCGGCGGGATGGCCGCTTAGCGCCGAAGGAGATATTAGAGACGCACGAACTGAAAGGACGCCTCGCGGAAGGCCGTCTGAATTTTGATCAGTGTTTTTTTTTGGCACGAAATAGTTGAGGGCTATACTCAGAACGAAGTTGACGATGGACTCGTATCGACATTTAATTTGGCAAAATTTCCGGTCTAATTGCGGCGCTCCTGCATGAGCACTCACGTCGAATACACAGAAACACCGACGCCACGCTTTTCGTGGACGCCGTTCATGCTAACGGTTATTTTTGCCGGGTTGTTGTTTGACTTTCTCGCATTATGGGGAATGTCGGAACAAGGGAAGCTCTCGCAGGTCCGAAGCGATGTGGGTTATGCCGTGGGCGTTGGCCTTGCACTGATCATATTCCCCGTCAGTATTGGTTCGGCCATTTATTTTCCTGTATTATTTCTCAGAAAGGCAATTGCTTCGCTAAGCGCAAAAGACGCCAAAATCGAAATCATAAATAGGACGTCCGAAGAGCTTCAAGGCGCGCTGGAGCAAGATTTCGTCACCAACCTTGTTAGGATAAACTTTAAATACATCGACGCATATTACCTGCAGACGAAAATCCAAGCTGACAAGAGTTTTAATTTCACGCTTGCTTCCGCCTCTGTCTCACTCGCGCTAATTCTCCTTGGCATCCTTTTGAGCCTTTTCGGACAAACGAATTCGGCAACGGTCGCCACCGGCGCCGGCGTCTTAGGCGAGTTCATTTCCGCAGTTTTCTTTTATCTATACAATCAGACAATTGCTAAAATGGCAGAGTATCATCGCAAATTAGTCTTCACCCAAAACATAGGGTTAGCATTAAAGATTTCGGATGGCCTTTCCGGCGAGGAAAAAACGAAAGCCCAGCTTACGTTAGGCTCCGGACCCATAAAGGTTCTCAACGGCTGGCGTTCGTGATTCATTGCTTCCGACAGGAGGCGGCTCATGATTCGCGATTTGTTTTGGCTGACCGATGCTCAGTTCGCACGGCTGGAAGCGCT
>VGEB01000112.1 GCA_016869435.1 Alphaproteobacteria bacterium
TCGCGCCGATTTCTTATTGCGCGCCAAAACGCGTTGCTGCGCAAAAAGCGGGGTTTCCTTGGGGAGACCCGGCCTTTTAGCGCGTTGTTTTTCGTGGCGGCAAGCCGGCCGGCTCAAATAACCACGTCGGCCTATAGAGGGCACTGGGACCTAAGCTGTCAACAGCCGCGTCTTGAAAGGCGGCGGGATTTGGCGCTTATGCGGACGCAAAACCCGCTTCAGCAGGGACGACGGGCGATACAGAATGGGCGGAGTGCTTTCCAGCCGGCAGATTCAGGCGATGGCCGACGCTGGCCAAATCCGCCTCGCGGCGCCCTTGGCGCATGGGCAGATTCAGCCGGCGAGCCTCGATCTGCGGCTGGGGCCGAAAGCCTATCGCGTGCGCGCGAGTTTTCTGCCGGGCAAAGGCCGCGGCGTCGACGAACTGTTATCCGCGCTTAAATATGACGAAATGTCGCTCGAAGGCGACGGCGCGGTGCTGGAGCGCGGTTGCTTCTATGTCGTGCCGCTGCTGGAGAGTCTGGCGCTCGACGAGTCTATCGTCGGCGCCGCCAATCCGAAAAGCTCGACGGGGCGTCTCGACATTTTCACCCGGCTGATCACGGACCGCGGCGACCGTTTCGACGAGGTCGCCGCCGGCTATCGCGGGCCGCTCTACGCCGAAGTGTCGCCACGCAGCTTTTCGGTGCGCGCCCGCGTGGGCTCGCGATTGAACCAGCTGCGGTTTCGCGCGAGTGCGCCGAGCGAAACGCCCGGCGGGGCGCTCGTCGACGCGGCCCTTGCCGAACTGCATCGCAAAACGCCGCTCGTCGACGGGCCGCTCAATCTGCGCGACGGCGTCGTGCTGCGTGTCGCGCTCGACGCCGGAGCGTTCGGCGGCATAATCGGCTACCGCGCGCAGAAGCACACCGACGTGATCGACGTCGACCGCATCGGCGCCTATCACGTCGACGATTACTGGGACCGGCTGCCGGCGCGCGACGGAAGGCTCATCCTCGATCCCGGCGATTTCTACATTCTCGCCTCGCATGAGCGCCTGGCGATTCCGCCCGATCTCGCCGCCGAAATGGCGCCGATGGACGCGGCGATCGGCGAGTTTCGGGTGCATTACGCCGGCTTCTTCGATCCAGGATTCGGCGCCGGCCCCAACGGACGTCCGGGCGCCCGCGCGGTTCTCGAAGTGCGCTCCCGCGAAGTCCCATTCATTCTGGAAGATGGGCAGTTCATCGGTCGTCTTGTCTATGAGCGCATGGCCGAAACGCCAGAAATTCTTTACGGCCAAAGCGGCGTGTCGAATTATCAGGGGCAGGGGCTTAAGCTGTCGAAACATTTCATGGCGGAGTGACCTGATGCGAAACGCGCTTGCCGCAGCCGCGCTCTTCGCGCTTTTATTCTCGGCGCCTGTCGCCGCGGAAGAACTCGGCGCAACGAGCGCGAAGTTCTGGTCGGCGCCGAGCGTCGACGCTCTGCCTTACGACGCGCATAGCCGGCTGATCCGCCATGGTCGCGATCTCATCACAGCGACTTACTCGCACATCGGGCCGGACATGCCCGACCGCGCGCAGCGCTTTGCCGGCAACAATCTCGCCTGCGGCAATTGTCATCTCCACGCCGGCGTGAAGAAATTCGGCCTGCCGCTCTTCGGCCTTGCAGCGGATTTTCCCGCCTATAGCGCGCGCGCCGGCGCCGAGATCACATTGCAGGAGCGCATTAACTCCTGCATGACGCGCAGCATGAACGGACGTCCGCTGCCGATTTCCTCCGACCCGATGCGCGCCATCGTCGCCTATATTCAGTTTCTGTCGAAGGGCGTGCGCAGGGGCGAGAAGCTTTCGGGGCTCGGCGCCGGGACCATGCCGGAGCTCGACCGCGCCGCCGATCCGGCGCGCGGGCGCGACATCTATCAGGCGCGCTGCATCGATTGCCACAACGTCGACGGCGCCGGCGTGCAGAACAGCCTGCCGGGGCTCGGCGCCGGCTACGCCTTTCCGCCGCTGTGGGGCTCCGACAGTTTTAACGACGGCGCGGGCATGGCCCGTCTGATCACGGCGGCGAATTTCATCCATTCCAACATGCCGGACGGCGTCGATTATCTGCACCCGCGGCTTTCGGTGGAAGACGCCTGGGACGTTGCGGCGCTGATGGTCTCGAAGCCGAGGCCGCATCGGGCGAATCTCGAAAAGGACTATCCCGATCTCTTGAAGAAGCCCGTTGACGCGCCCTATGGCCCTTACGCCGACAGCTTTTCCGAGGAACAGCATAAGTTTGGGCCCTATGGGCCGATCCGCGCGAAGCTGAAGGAGATCGAGAAGGAGAAGGGCGAGGTGAAGAACCCGAACGTCAAATAATGGCGTGATCGATGCTCCGTTGAAAGCGGCCGCCGGCCGCGTTACACAGGGCGGGCGCGGGCGTAGTTCAGGGGTAGAACGTCAGCTTCCCAAGCTGAATGTCGTGGGTTCGATTCCCATCGCCCGCTCCAATCTCCAGCTGGATGCAATGATGCAAACGCGAGCCTCGGGCCGCCGCTGTTGAGCATCGTCGCCAAAAGTGCGAAGCGGGTGGCGACTGAATCGCGCTCGACCCGAAAGTGACCATGCCCAACGCCGCCGCTTATGCTCACGCGCCCGCAGCGCCGCTCAGCGCCCATAAATCCGGGGCGCTTTCGGGCCGCCTGCGGCCGCCGGGCGACAAATCGGTCTCGCATCGCGCGCTGATCTTCGGCCTGCTGGCGATCGGCGAGACCAAGATCGACGGGCTGCTCGAGGGCGAAGACGTGCTGCGCACCGCCCAGGCCTGCCGCCAGCTCGGCGCGAAAATTCTGCGCCACGCCGACGGACGCTGGAGCGTCTGGGGCGCCGGGCTCGGCTCGCTCCTGCAGCCCGGCGAGACGCTCGATTTCGGCAACGCCGGCACCGGCTCGCGGCTGATGATGGGCGTCGTCGCCGGCCATCCGATCGTCGCGCGTTTTGACGGCGACGCGTCGCTCCGCAAGCGGCCGATGAAGCGCATTCTCGATCCGCTGGCGCTGCAGGGCGCGCAGGTGTTGGAACAAGCCGAGGGCGGCCGGCTGCCGCTCGTGCTGGAAGGATCGAGCGAACCTTTTCCGATCGAATACAAGACTCCCGTCGCCTCGGCGCAGATCAAATCGGCGGTGCTGCTGTGCGGACTGAATTCGCCCGGCCAGACGAGCGTGATCGAGGCCGAAGCCTCGCGCGACCATACCGAAAAAATGCTCGCGCATTTCGGCGCTAAAGTCGTCAGCGAACCTCACGGCGCGCATGGCCGCAAGATCACGCTCGAAGGACGCCCGGAACTTCACGCGCGCGACGTGCGCGTTCCGGCCGATCCGTCATCAGCCGCCTTTCCGCTCGTCGCCGCGCTGATCGTCGAGGGCTCCGACATGCTGATCGAAGGCGTCATGACCAATCCACTGCGCAGCGGATTGCTGACGACGCTGCAGGAGATGGGCGCGGATATATCCTTGGAGAACCGGCGCGAGGAGGGCGGCGAGGAAGTCGCCGACATTCGCGCACGCGCTTCGCATCTTGCAGGCGTGGACGTGCCGGCGGCTCGGGCGCCGTCGATGATCGATGAATATCCGATCCTCGCCGTCGCGGCCTCTTTCGCTAAGGGCGAAACGCGGATGCGCGGACTTTCCGAACTGCGCGTGAAGGAATCGGACCGTCTCGAGGCGGTCGCCGCCGGGCTGAAAGCCAATGGCGTCGACTGCGAGATCGTCGGCGACGACCTCATCGTGCGCGGCGGCCATGTCGCTGGCGGCGGCATGGTCGAGACGCATCTCGATCACCGCATCGCGATGAGCTTTCTCGTCATGGGGCTCGCCGCGGAGAAGGTAGTCACGGTCGACGACGAGACGATGATCGCGACGAGCTTTCCGGCCTTCCGCGCGCTGATGGAGCGGCTCGGAGCGCGCTTCTCATGAGCTTCGTCATCGCGATCGACGGCCCCGCGGCGTCGGGCAAGGGCACGCTGGCGCGACGGCTCGCGGCGCATTACGGCCTGCCGCATCTGGATACGGGATTGCTCTATCGCGCGACGGCCTGCGCGCTCCTGGACGAGGGCCTGCCGCTCGACGACGTCGAGGCGGCTGTGGCGGCGGCGCGCAGCCTGTCGCTTGTTGATTTCGACGAGGGGCGTCTGCGCGCGCGGGAGATGGGCGAGGCGGCCTCCGTCGTCGCCGCCATCCCCGCGGTGCGCGCCGCCCTCATCGACATGCAGCGCAGCTTTGCGGCGCGGACGGAAGGCGCCGTTCTCGACGGGCGCGACATCGGCACGGTGATCTGCCCCGAAGCGAAATTGAAGATTTTCGTCACCGCCGCTCCGGAAACCCGCGCAACCCGCCGCGCGCTGGAGCTGGCGCGCGCCGGCGAAGACGCCGACTACGCCGCCATTCTCGAAGACGTGAGAAAGCGCGACGCGCGCGACAGCGACCGAAGCGCCGCGCCGCTGAAGCCGGCCGCCGACGCAGTCACGCTCGATACGACCGACCTCGATATCGAAGGCGCCTTCGCGGCCGCGCTAACCATGGCGCAACAGAAAATCGGAGGGAAGTGAAACGCCGAACCTTCGCTTGCGCGCTCGTCGATGACCGCTTCGAAATCCATTGAAGCAGGCGGCGGAACTCATCCATTTGGCGCCTTGAGTTCTTGTCGGTCCGCCGACCTGTCTCCAATGGTCTGGCGAGTTCGTTCATGACCTCGGTAAAACAACGGGTGTTCCGCTTTGCGCCGTCGCCCAACGGCTATCTGCATCTTGGCCACGCCTATTCCGCTCTTTTGAATTTCGATCTCGCGCGCCAGTGTGGCGGCCGGTTTCTCCTGCGCATCGAAGATATCGACAGAGGACGCGCGCGACCCGAGTTCGAGGCGGCGATCTATGAAGATATCGCCTGGCTGGGGATTGATTGGGAGCGACCGGCGCGGCGTCAGTCGGAGCATTTCGACGCTTATGCCCGCGCGCTCGAGCGGCTTGACGAGATGGGGTTCCTCTATGCCTGCGAGTGCAAACGCTCGGATATCGCCCGGGCCATCGAGGGGAAGACCGACTGGCCGCGCGATCCGGACGGCTCGCCGCTCTATCCCGGAACATGCCGCGCGAAGCCGCGCCGACCGGCGCGCGAGGCGCTTGCCGCGGGCGGCGTTGCATTGCGGCTCGACATGCGCAGAGCGTCGACGCTCGCGGGGCAGGGGCTGACGTGGCATGAATTCGGCGATTCGCCGTCATTGCGAGGAAGCGTCGCCGACGAAGCAATCCAGTCGGCGCCTGATGGCTCTGGATTGCTTCGCTGCGCTCGCAATGACGAAGGACGGATCGTTCCTGCCGATCCGGCGCGATGGGGCGACGTCGTCCTCGCGCGCAGGGATACGCCGGCGAGCTATCACATTGCCGTCGTCGTCGACGATGCGCTGCAGGGCGTGACGGACGTCGTGCGCGGCAAGGACCTGTTCGAGGCGACGAGCCTGCATCGGCTGCTGCAACGTCTGCTCGACCTCCCGGCGCCCGACTATCGGCACCACCGCCTCGTTCTGGATGAAAACGGCGACAAGCTCGCAAAAAGCGTCGCATCGACCGCGCTTCGCGCCTTGCGTGCGCAAGGCCGGACGCCGGCCGACGTGCGCCGGCGCGTAGGACTATAGAAGAGAGATTCCGACGCGCGCGGGCGCTGTGCGTCGCCGCACGAACACTGGCTCGGACTCCCGCTAACTTTGGATCATCGAACTTCAAAAAGCGGCACGGAGAGCGAAATGTTTGAGTCCCTTAAAAGCCTGATCGACCAGGAAGCCCAAATCCGTGTTCCGGCGTCGCATCTGACGCCGCGCGCCAACCTCTATGAGCTGGGGATGACCCCCTACACGGCGATCCGCCTGCTGCTCGCGATCGAGCGCCAGTTCCGCGTTGAATTCCCGCGCGACTCGCTCAACCAGCAGACGATGGCGACGATGGAGAACATCGTCCGCTGCATCCGGGCCAGCCAGTTTGTTCCGGCTTATGAGTGGCGCGACGCCGCTTGATGCGGCCCGCGGGGGACTCGTGCGCCGACAATTGAAAAAACCAAATCCTTCAAAAACTATTTCGTTTGACGAGTCGCGACCTTGGCGTCGTTATTGGGCGCCCTCGCCATCAGCCCATCGATGCGATCGCGCTCTTTCTTGAAATCGACCAGAAGCCGGCCCTCGATTTCGCGCGTGCGCGCGAGCTTGACGCGCATCGGATCGACGAAATGGCCGTTGACCATCACTTCGTAGTGAAGGTGCGGCCCGGTGGACAAGCCGGTCGAGCCCAGGAAGCCGATGACCTGGCCCTGTTTGACCCGCACGCCTTCCTTCACGCTGCGCGCAAAGCCTGACATGTGATTGTAGGTGGTGATGTAGCCATTGGCGTGCTGGATTTCCGCGCGCCGCCCATAGCCCGAATCCCACTGCGCCTTGATGATCGTGCCATTGCCGGCGGCAAGGATAGGCGTGCCGATCGGCGCCGCCCAATCCACGCCCGTATGCATCTTGTAATAGCCGAGGATCGGATGACGGCGCATGCCGAAGCCGGAACGAGTCTCGCCGTTAGCGATCGGCTTGCGCACCAGGAATTTGCGGCTCGAACGGCCGTTCTCGTCGTAATAGTCGAGTAGCCCGTCGTCGGGGGTGAAGAAGCGATAATATCGATAGGTCTCGGTGCGAGTGGTCAGCGAGGCATAGAGCAGCGCATCGCGCCCGGCGACCGCGCCTTCGTCCGTTTCGTCGTAGAAGACGTCAAAGGTGTCGCCGGCGGTGACGCCGCGCTGGAGATCGACGTCATTTGCGAAAACCCGCACCAGCTCATTGATGATCGGTCGCGGAATCTGCTGTTTAAGAGCGGTTTCGTAAAGGGAGTCATAAAGGCGCATCGCGCCTTCGTCCTCGTCGATCTCGTTCCGCGACTTTGGTCCGCCGTCCTTGGCGAACGACGTCGGCCCGGTCGGAGTCTGCACGAATGCGCCCTTGTCGGTCGCCGCGACGATCGATTCGATCGTTTCGTCATTGTAGACCGATACGCGGGCGAGCTGCATGTTCTTGCCCGATCCGTCGAAGTCCGCAAAGAGCAGTTTGACGCGCTGGCCTTCCCGCACCGGCTCGCCGCGCTTGTTCTTGAAGGCCGCGGCGACCGCAGCGGCGCGGCTCGCGGGCACGCCGCCGCTGTCTAAAACGTCGAAGAGCGTCTGGCCGCGCTTAACGACGACGAGCTTCTCCTCCATTTGCGTTGGCTGCGGGGTATCGCGCGGCGCGACGGTGACGTTTTCCGGCACCATCCGAACTTCGATTCCCGAAAAGGGCGTGGAGAGAGATCCGCCCGGCGTCGCATAGGCGAGCGCCAGCGGATCGATCGCGGCGCGGCTTGTGCGCGTGAGCAGCATCTGACCGGGCAGGGGCAGCGCCGCCGATTGCGGTCCCGCGGCGAGGCTGGATTTGACCTGTTCGACGACCTGCGCCTGCGCTTCGGCGAGCGTCAATTGGGCGCTCTGCGTCGTGACCGGGAAGGCGGCGAGGTCGCGGGTTTCGAATGACACTTCCGCCTGATCGGGCGCGAGATCCGCTTCTGCCGCGCTCTCGGGGGCGCGGGCGTCGGTGATGAGCTTGAGCGGATTATAGGAAGGCACTTCGCTCGCGAAGGTCGAAGGGGCGAGAGCAAGAGTCGCCGCTACGCGCGTGAAGGCGCGGTTGCGCACGACTTCCTTGTCCCCGGCGCGCGAGGTGGTGGCGGTTCGAAACGTCTGTTTGGCCGCGACGACGTCGACCGCCCGCATCAGCCGGTCGCCCTTCTTGGGGTTAACGGTTTGCTGCTCGTCCGAGTCGGCGCCGCGCGCCGTTTGGGCGCGGGTCGGCGCTTCGGCGAAGCGGGTCTGTTGATCGAGCGCCGTGTAGGCCGCCGCGCTGATCAGCAGCGCGCCGGAAAGTCCTGTCAGCACCGTGCCGGAGAGCCAGCGCGTGGAAACGCGTCGCCTGTCGTCCGGCGTATGGCGACGGCCGTCGACCTCGATCGCGGGCTCGTCATCCAGCCAGTGAGAGCCGCCGTGCGTCACGGGGACGAGGCGGCCGGTGATCTGCAAAGCCATTCAACCTAGCCGTTACGTTTCGTCGGTTCGTTTGGGAGAGCCGCAATGGCCAGTTTCTCCCGCGCCAGCCCCCTGGACGCCTATCGCCGCTCGGCGGTTTCCGTGGGCGCGCTTCAGTTCGTTGCGCCGGATGCTCAAAGATTGCGCTCGGTTCGTCAAACCGGGATAAGACGAAGCCTGCCCATTATGGCTCTATTGCGGCGTCCGGAATAGGCGTTGTCCACCGCTTAACGCCAGAAAAATCAGTGGTTCGCCGAGGTCACGACGAAATTGTAAAGTTTTTTTGGAACCGTGTTGACACCCGAAAGGGAGCCGAATATATACCAATCCATCGACGGCGGCGCTGCCAACGAGCAGCGAACGGTGTCGCTTCTTCGTCTGTTGGCATGAACCAGCCGCCCGGCTGATTGGTCGGGACGAAGACGCGTCGCCGGAAAAGCGTGAGCTTTCCGCTTTAGTGAATGCGCTGTTTGACAATCGAATCGGAAGAAAGAGAAACGTGGACGGCGGAGGTCCTTGCGGACCGCCTCTCCTCGGAGAGCGGTCGATGAGACACTCTGACGGTCACGTATTCTAAGTACACCATTGTCTTCATCGTCGTGAGACGAGAAGGCGAGTGTGCTTGGGACTCGTCAAGAGAAGTGACCAGTCAGGACAAATCTCAAACTTGAGAGTTTGATCCTGGCTCAGAACGAACGCTGGCGGCAGGCCTAACACATGCAAGTCGAACGCCCTAGCAATAGGGAGTGGCAGACGGGTGAGTAAC
>VGEB01000113.1 GCA_016869435.1 Alphaproteobacteria bacterium
CCGACCAACTCCAACGCGTGCGAAAAGTGCAGACCCACCCAGCGCCAAAAACGCAAAGCGGACTCGCGCCCGCAATCATGTCGCGGAAAAAATCACAATCGCGCGGCGGTGGGATGAATAAGACGGGCTAGTAATGCGGCCAGCGCTGTCCGGCTGGCGTTACGTGTCTGGTTTACGATTAGTTGCGCGTCGATCGATGTCTTTCGAGCGTCTTGTTCCAATTTCAATCGGTCGGCCTCAGCCTTTTTTATCTCAGCCGCTAATTTTGCAATATTCAGCGCCCGCTCTACGCTGCTCAAATCCTGGGTCGACTCCATGCTCTTAAGCGCGGAGTCGACTGCCTCTGAAATTCGATCAGGCATGATACCCTCCGTCTACTCCTCCATCTTCAGCGCCGCAATAAACGCCTCCTGCGGAATCTCGACGCGGCCGAACTGGCGCATCTTCTTCTTTCCCTCTTTCTGCTTCTCCAAAAGCTTGCGTTTGCGCGTCACGTCGCCGCCATAGCATTTCGCGGTCACGTCCTTGCGGAAGGCGCGCACCGTCTCACGCGCGATAATCTTGCCGCCAAGCGCCGCCTGGATCGGCACCTGGAACATATGCGGCGGAATGAGCTCTTTGAGCTTCTCGCACATCTGCCGGCCGCGGCCTTCGGCGCGCGTGCGATGCACGAGCATCGAGAGCGCGTCGACCGGCTCGCTGTTGACGAGAATGCTCATCTTGACGAGATCGCCGACGCGATAGTCGGTAAGCTGATAATCAAAGCTCGCATAACCCTTCGAAATCGACTTCAAGCGATCATAGAAATCGAACACGACCTCATTGAGCGGCAGATCGTAGACGGCCATGGCGCGCTTGCCGACATAGTTCAAATCGACCTGCACGCCGCGCCGGTCCTGACAGAGCTTGAGCACCGAGCCGAGATAGTCGTCCGGCGTCAGAATCGTCGCCCTGATCCAGGGCTCCTTGATCTCCTCGATCTTCACCACATCCGGCATGTCGGCGGGATTATGCAGCTCGATCTCGTCGCCGTTGGTCAGCGTGATCTTGTAAATCACCGACGGCGCCGTCGCGATCAGATCGAGATCGAATTCGCGCTGCAGCCGCTCCTGAATGATTTCAAGATGCAGCAGGCCCAGAAAGCCGCAGCGAAAGCCGAAGCCGAGCGCCGCGGAGGTCTCCATTTCATAGGAGAAGCTCGCGTCATTGAGGCGCAGCTTGGCGATCGCGGCGCGCAGGTCTTCAAAATCCGCGGCGTCTACCGGAAAAAGCCCGCAGAACACCACGGGCTGCGCCGGCTTGAAGCCCGGCAGCGGCTCGGCGGTCGGCTTCTTGTCGTCGGTGATCGTGTCGCCGACGCGCGTATCGGCGACCTGTTTGATCTGCGCGGTGATGAAGCCGACTTCGCCCGGCCCGAGCGATGCGACATCCTGCATCTTGGGACGGAAAACGCCGATCTTGTCCACTTCGTAGTGGGCGTCGGTCGCCATCATTTTTATCTTCTGGCCCTTCTTCAGGGTTCCGTCGAAGACGCGCACCAGCACGACGACGCCGAGATAGGCGTCGTACCAACTGTCGACCAGCAGCGCCTTCAAGGATGCCTTTTCGTCGCCGGCAGGCGGCGGCAGGCGGGTGACGATCGCTTCCAGCACGTCGGGGATGCCGACGCCAGTCTTGGCGGAAATGAGCACGGCGTCCGAAGCGTCGAGTCCGATCACCTCCTCGATCTGCTCCTTGATGCGGTCGGGCTCCGCCGCCGGCAGGTCGATCTTGTTGAGGACGGGCACGATCTCATGGCCGGCGTCGATCGCCTGATAGACGTTGGCGAGCGTCTGCGCCTCGACGCCCTGCGAGGCGTCGACGACGAGCAGCGATCCTTCGCAGGCCTTCAGCGAGCGGGACACCTCATAGGCGAAGTCGACATGGCCGGGCGTGTCCATCAGATTGAGGACATAGTCCTTGCCGTCCTTGGCCTTGTAATTGAGGCGCACCGTCTGCGCCTTGATGGTGATGCCGCGCTCGCGCTCGATGTCCATCGAATCGAGCACTTGCTCGACCATCTCGCGCGCGGCGAGCGTTCCGGTCTCCTGAATCAGCCTGTCGGCCAGGGTCGACTTGCCGTGGTCGATGTGGGCGACAATCGAGAAATTGCGGATGTTTTCGATTTTGTGGGCGGTCATGGGCGCGGGATAGCAGCGACCGCCCAGGAAGGAAAGGGCGGGTCGCGCTACCTCCGCCGTTGTCGGGGCTGCCGCCTGTAGCGCGGCGACCGAACCCGAGGAGGCTATTTCTTCTCCATTCGCCCTTCGAGTTCCGCCTTGCCGCGGTTGAACAGTTCGATCGCCTTGGGGATGGCCCAGCGAATGAAGGCGTCCGCCGCCTTTACGGCCATGCAGCCAATCTGGGTCACGATGGCGACCGTCTTGTCGAACCAGGGCAAAGCCGGACTGTCCGCCGGAATCTTGCCTCTCACCCAGGCGACGCCATTCGTGGTCTGTTGCGAGACCAAATTCCACAGCACGACGGCGGGATCGGACGAGGGCGCCGTGGCGATGGCGTGACGCAGCCGGGCGATCTCCGCCGTGGCCTCGTCGACCCGGCGATCGGCGGCTTCGAGCTGCGCGGAGAGCTGCAGCGCTTTCGCCGAAGCCTCGGCCTTCTCCGCGGCCAGCCGGTCGCGTTCCGAGGTCATCGCCGCAAGGCTGTCACGGAGGTCGTCGCGCTCCTTGGCGTAGGCATTGGCCTTGGCGACGATTTCAGATTTTTCAAAAATCTGCCGGTCGCGCTCCATGCGCGTCGATTTCAATTGCTCCTGCAGATTGTTCAAGAGGGAGCGGGAAACCGTATCTTCTGGCTGCGACGAAGTTTCATCGGACATGGCCGCCTCCTATTGAGAAATGGCTCGCAAGGGCGATGGGGTCGCGCGAGCACAACGGAAATGGCCTCGGTGGCGGTTCGGCCTCAAAATCGCGCGCCAAGCGCGAACATGTTTAGTGTCAAAAAGTGATTCTGCAAAATCTGGGCGGCGGACCCGGCCATTGCACAATGCATCTGCGTGGATTGCTCAATGCGCGCGACCGGCGGCCTCTTGCAGGCGCTGCGCCGCCGTCAGGCATTCACGCGGCGCCGCTGTACATTTGTCGCGCGCAGCGGCGGCGATCGCATCGCCGCCGGCATGAATGAGCGAGGAGACTTCCCTGACGGCGCCCTCCGCAAGGCCGCCGGCCTTGTGCCGCGTCTCCTCGCGCGCGACAGCGTTTTTCCTCGCAGCCGGCGCAAGATCGGCGCGCCACTGCAGCGCTACGAAAACAAGGAGCACGCAGATGGCGCATTTAATGAGGAAAAACAAAATCGTCTCCAGGACCGGAAGCGGCTCGTCGAAAGGATGTCGCGACTTGGTTGAGCGTCGGTAAACACTCACCGGATTTTTTGCGCCAAGAGTTTCGGCAAGAAAATGAAAACCATGTCGACGCGTCGCCGAACAACTCTTGACGTTTTCGTATCGGCTTAGCGGCTGCTTAAGGACGCTCCCTTATCTCTTCCGGCGATGAGGAGCGTGCGCCTTGAACAGCTTTGCCGACAAGAGCCGATATGAGTCATGCGTGAGCGCCGCTTTGCATGAGCGGGTCGTTGGGCGACCGGTGGAGGAGGCGCGCCATCGCGCCTTTATCGTCGCTCGGCTTTTCGTCGCCGCCTGTATCCTGCTCTCGGCGCCTCTACTGGCGTTTTTCCGAGGCGCCCCGACGATCGCCGAGTCCGTGATCTTCCTTCTAGCGCAGATTCCGCTGGTCTCCGTTATCGTGCTGTCGCGCACGGGAGATTTGCGCATCGCGCGGAGCCTCTCGATCGGCGGCTGGCTTGCGACGGCGACGGCCGTCCGCGCGCTTATGCCGGGCTACGACGCGTTCTCAGTCGCGCTGCTGCTCATCGCGCTCGTGGAATCCGCGCTCACGCCGGAAATTGGCGCGTTGGTCGTCATTGAAGTCGCCGCGATCGGCGTTCTAGCCCTGATCGCCGGCCAAAATCTGCGGGCGTCCCGCGAACTGCTGATGCAACATCCGGCGGCGGCGAGCTTGTTTGCGGCGTCAGCTCTTCTTTACGTCGCCGCCCTCCTCTACGGCGCCCTGCGCGTCGAGAAGACCCGCGCTCGGGCCGAGGCGCGAAACGACCAGGATATTGGGCTCCTTACCGGGGCCGACAGCGACATCCTGTTGCAGCTCGATCGTGCAGGCTTCGTCAATGCGGTCATGGGCGAAAGGCATCGCGCCTTTGAGCTCAACCAGAGAGATCTGATCGGCCGAGAATTCTTTCAGCGCATTCATGTCGCCGATCGGCCCGCCTTTCTGCAACTCGTCTCCGACGCCTTTGACGGCTGGGCGACGACGCCCGCATCCGTTCGCGTTCAGGTCGGCGTTTCGCGCAATCCGTCCAGCGAATGTGTCGAGCCCGTGTTCGCCTATTTCGAGGCGCGCATGCGCCGCGTCCGATCAGATGGCGGCAATGGCGCGCCCGACGCCGTCCTCTGCGCCCTGCGCGACGCCAACGCCGGGATCGAAGCGGACATCGCTCTCGCTGCGGCGCGCGCGGCGGCGGAGCGCGCAAGCACGAGCAATGTGCGCCTGCTTGCCGGCGTCAGCCACGAATTGCGTACGCCGCTCAACGCCATCATCGGCTTCTCCCAGATACTGGCGACCAACGAGATTACGTCATCGGAGCCCTCCAAACGGCGCGAATATGCGTCGATCATCGGCGACTCCGGGCGTCATCTGCTTGAGATCGTCAACTCCATCCTGGACATGTCCAAAATCGAATCCGGCGCGATGGAAATCGAGCCTGAGCCCTTTGCTCTGAGGACGCTGGCCGATCAGTGCTGCGACATGATGCAGTTGAAAGTCGATCAATCGGAGGTGACGCTCGCCCGCGACTTTGACGATGCGCTTGGCGACATCGTCGCCGACAAGCGCGCCTGCAGGCAGATCCTGATCAACCTGCTGTCCAACGCCGTGAAATTCACGCCGCCCGGCGGCGCGGTGAAGCTGCGGATTCGGGTCGAAGGCGATCAGGCGATCATTACCGTCGACGACGATGGCGTTGGCGTCGCGCCCTGCGATCTCACGCGCATCGGCGATCCCTTCTTCCAGGCCAGCGTAGCGTCCGACCGCCGCCATGAGGGCACGGGCCTCGGCCTTTCCGTCGTGTGCGGACTTGTGGGTCTGCATGATGGTTCGATCACCGTCGAGAGCGGACCTCGGGCCGGGACGACGGTTTCCGTACGACTGCCGCTCGACTGCCGCCTACGTCCCGGCGCGACCCGCCGTCCGGCGAGAATTGAAGCGATTGCGCGTCCCGGCGCCGCAACTGCGGCGGGCGTCGTCGTCGCGGAACCAGCAACGGTGAAGAAAATTGCCTAACGCCTCGCTCTACGCCTCACGCTTTCAGGCTTCGCCTACCGATCGCGCGCCGCCACGCGACGCAAGGCGCAATGGTCGCTCGTTCCTCGCGCGCATGTTGGGTTCCAAGCGGATCGGCGCCATGCTCATCCTCGGTATCGCCGCCGTGGCGGCGATCGGCGTGCCGATGAACGCGCTGTTTCTGCAGGATGGAAGACATCCGGCGCCGCTCTTCGCGGTTCGGCCATCGAGCGCCATCTTGGTCGCGCCGAGGCCGCCGATGCGGCCGGCAGCGATCGAAATCGAGCGGGAGAGCGGCGCTCCCGCGCGGCCGGCGCCCAAAGATCCCATTGCCAGCAAGCTCGCAAAGCTCGACGCCGGTCTTGAGACCGGCAAGGTCGAGCCGGCGAAGACCGATCCGACCACGGGCGCCGCCGACAAGACGCGCGACGCCATCGGCATGTTGATCCTGAGCAAGGCGCCGTCGGCCGCGGGCGCCGACAGGACGGAAAGACCCACGAAGACGCCAAGCGCGGAGAAGCCTTCGTCGATCGACAAGAGCGTTCTTTATGCGCAGCGCGCGCTGGTGAGACTCGGCTATGTGGTGCGCGCGGACGGCGTTTGGAACAGCGCGACGAGTCACGCTTTGGAGAAATTCGAGCACGACGCCGGCCTTCCGGCCAAGGGCCGAATTACGCCTAAGCTCCTTGAGCGGCTTGCGACGCTATCCGGATTGCCGCGCCGCTAAACAGCTCGGGTTCGACAACGGCGCCGCTCAAGCGCTAGTTTCTATTCTTATGCGTTTGAGGTCCGACATATTCGTCTCCGCCCTGATCCGTCGCGCGGAGGCGCAAGGCGCTGTCGCCATGCTGCGTCGGCGAGGCGCCGCCGAGGCGGGCGCGATCTTCGTCAAACTCGATCGGCTGGACGGACGGGCCGCGGTCTATGGTCCTGCCCCGCAAAGCGAAGAACTCCCGATGGGGGTCGATCGGCTGTTCGCGCGGGTGCATGCGGACGACTGGCTGGATCCGGCGGGGGCCGAGCAGCGACTGAAGCGGGAGATCATGTTCGACCCGGACCTCTGGATCGTCGAGATTGAGGATCGTGAAGGTCGCGTGTTCGTCGACCTCGCTGCATAGAGCGCGCTTTTGACTTTGAGATCCCGCGTCAAGCCGACTGATCGAGTTTGCGCGATGGCCGCGGTAAGGATTGCGTCGTGGCGGTGCGTCGCGATGCCGCCCCACCCGGGTCTTCTCGCGGTGGACGGCGAGAAATTTCGCATTCCGATCGCGCCGCGCCGGTCATTGCGCCGACGATCCGCGCCGCCGCCCGCTGCGGCGTCGAGCGAATCAAGCCGATCAAGGCGGGCGCGACGTCGGCATTGCGCCCGTTACTCGCACAAGCGGAAATAAGAACACGCGTTGCCGACTCAAGCGGAACGCCGATCGCTGCGAGCGCGAGCGCTAAGGCTTCGCCGAGATGGTCGGCGACGATCGCGCGAGCGCGATCCTTTCGACATTCAAGCGCCTCGGAAAGGAGAGCGGCCATGGCGCCGCGATCATGGCGTTGCGCCGCCGCTTCCAGTTTCGCAACGAAGTCGGCGTCGGCGCGAAGCGGGGCCTCGGTGACGCCGCTCGCCAATATCTGGCGACACGCGTTGAGAACGATCGCCATGCGCTCGAGACGACTCGCCGCAAGGAAGAGTGGCTCCGGATCAAGATCGAGGTCGTCTCGGTCGAGCAGCATGCGCGCGAGCGTCGCGTCATCGCGCGCCGCCATGACCAGCGCACGTCTCGAAGCCGAATCAAGATGCGCAGACAGATTGCCGGCGAGTGCGCGAAGCACTTCGCGCTCGCCGCGCGAGGCGAGCGCCAGCATCGTCTCCCGATCGAGATCGCGTCGGCGGGCTATCGCCGCGGCGAATTGCGCCGGCTCGCGCTCGGCGGCCGCGATTATATCGCGGCGCGCCAGGCCCGGCGCGAATTGAAAGGCGAGAGCCGCCGCGGGGCCGCCCTTCTCAAAAAGACGGTCGAAAATCGAGGCGGGCGTTTCGGGATGAAAGCAAAGCGGCAGCGCCGCGCGGGCCGCCGTTTCGGGGTCGATAATGTCGATAAGGCCGAGTGCAAGTTTTTCGAATTGCCGAACGTCAGCGGTCGGATGTATCGATCGCTCGACAAACTGATCGACGACGGTGCGAAGCATCAACGCGTCGACGATCCGACGCTGTTCCTTATCGGCGCCCATTGCAAGAACCGCTTGAACCCATACGCAACTTGCGGAAGATTTAGCATCCGGTCGTTGACGGAACATTAACCCTCGTGAACTCCTAATCGTCCGGACGGCTGATTCATCGTCGGCGGAAGGAGCTTTGGAGGCATCGCCATGGGGAAGGTCATCGCCTTCCAACCCCGCATGAAGGCGTCGCCGACGCGCAAGGGCGCGTTGGAGCGTGACGCCGAGATTCTGTTCTTTCTGGGCGTGCGCTACGTCCGGATGGACGACGCCGATCAAAGAACGATCTCCGAGCCAAAGTCTTGCGGCGCGCCGCCGAGCGGCGGCAAGCGGCGGCGCCGCGTCCGCGCCTAACTCAATCGGCAAGGACAAGCGCCCAATAAACCTTGTATTTCGCGCCGGGCGCATAGGCCGTGGCGATGCCCATCCGCTTCACCCGCGTGTCGAGCATGCGCGCATTATTCGGCGCAGAATCACGCCAACCAGAAAAAGCTTCCGCCAGCGTGCGATAACCTGCGGAAACATTCTCCACGGCCGCCGGCGTTTGAACGCCTGCGCTGGCGAGACGGTCGCCCAGTTCGCCGCGCGCAGCGAGATCGCCTCTTTGCGCCATGTCCCGCGCCTGCGCTTCGGCGACCCGTTGAAGACTTTCGTCGAGCGTTAGAGCGCCGAGCCCGCTGTTGCGCCGATAGAGCGAGATCATGTCTCGCGCCGCTGCAGGATCAACGCTCGCGCCGGCCGTCGCCAGAGAGCGATACATTGACGGCTCCGCCGCCGTCGCCGCACGCGGCGGCTCCGGCGCGGCGTTACAAGCGGCGAGTGCGCTGAGCGCCAGAAGAAAGACGAAACGAGGAAGTGAGGACAATGACATCCCGCGCATCTCGCGCCTCATTCTTTGAGAAACGATGAATGCGGAACGATTTTACTTCGCCGGCGCGCTCTCGGGCCGGGCGGCGTCCGCCGTAGCGTTGTCGGTTTTTTCGGTTTGCTCCTCGTCTTCGCTCTTGCCGCCGATCAGATCAGCCTCGATCGCCAGGGCGCTCGCCGCCGCGGCGGCGGCGAGCTTTTCGAGTTCCGGGATTTGAACGATCGTCGGCGGCGGCGCGGCGGCGGCGGCTCCAATCGTAATGCCAGCCTCATTGAGGCGCTGGTAGAGGTCGAAGTGCAGATCGCTGCGCACCCGCGCCGATTGTTCGACGTCTTCGACATAGCACCATAGTTCGAATTTGAAGGCGTTCGCCTCCATGC
>VGEB01000114.1 GCA_016869435.1 Alphaproteobacteria bacterium
CCCCGCGCCGCCGCCTCCCAAGCCGCCGCTCCCCGCGCCGCCCACCCCGCCGGCTCCCGCTGAGCCGGCGCCGCCGCTTCCCGACAGGGCGCCGAGCGGGCTTGTCGACGGCTGGCCGCTTCCCGCCGAGTCGGCGCCCGAGGACAGCGCGGCCGAGCCAAAGCGGGGCGATACGCTGGAATCGGCCTGCTGGCCCTTGGCGCCGAAGAGGGAGGTCAATACGACCATCAATTCCTGCGCGGGGCGGTTCTGGACGCGGTAGGTGAAGAATTGTTTCTCGCTGTGCTCCGCGCGCGCGTCGAGCTTTTGAATCCAGGAACGCGCGCGTGCGAGATATTCCGGCTGCGAGGAAATGACCAGAATGGACGACAGCCGCTTATTGCCGATGAAGCGGATCATGCCGCCCATCGGTCCTTCCTTTTCCGAGCCGAAGACATTTCGCAAGTCTCCCGCCAGCATGTCCGCGTCGCCGCTGCGCACCGGCACGAGCGCGAAGGACATGCCGCGCATCGTATCGATGTCGAACATGCCGATGGCGTCCTGGAGCGTCGCGATGTCCTGGGCCGAGCCGCTCAGAGTGAGCGTCTGGCGGGCGTCGTCGGCGCGCACGATGGTTCCGCGCGCGGCGATCGGCTCGAGAACGCGCTTCATGTCCGAGGCGGATACGTAGCGAAGCTGCACGACGCGCGCCAAGTCGCCGAGCGGCTGCGACGTCGGGGAGACCGGTTCGGTCGTAATCATTTCGCCGGAGGTGGCCGCCTGATCGGCGGGAACGACCTTGTAGATTCCGCCGGCGTTGACCACCGCCGCGCCGGAGACGCGCAGGGCGGACTGAAACAGGTCGAGGGCGACGCTTCTGCGCACCGGATTGGCGGTATGGACCGTGACCTTGCCGTCGAGTTTGGGATCGACGACATAGTCGGCGCCGAGAATGTCGCCGATGACGATTTTCGCCGCTTGCGATATGGGAAGATTGACGAGATTGAGGGTGACGCCTTCCTCTCCCGCTTGCTCGGCAGGATTGGCGCGATTGCTGACCGAGCCGATGAATTTTCCCGTTCCGGTCGAGACGATCGAGCGGGCGGATGGAGATCGTGACAGAGACACCGCATTGGGCCCGCCGCCGCCCGAGCCTCGCGGCGCTTGGCGGATCGGCGCGACATTCCATTCCGCGACCGGCGGCCCGCTCATTGTCGAAGACTCGCATCCCGCGACGATGAGGGCGGCGGCCAGAACCCTTACTCTATGGAATCGACGCAAATCGACGACCTGAATTTGATGAGGAGCTGAGCAGCCTCGGTCTCCGTTTAGCACTTTCACCAGGGTTTCGTCACGACGGGAGGCCGCCGTCGGGTGTCCTTCTCCAAGTAGTTTGATTTATAATGGGGAGCAAGGAAATCGAAATCATCCCGAAGCGTGACCGCAGCGCCGCTCGCGGCGGACCGGCCAGGGAAAGTCCGAAAATGGAGGCGCGGCGGCGCCGATCAACTGCAAGCGACTGATATTTATCAATGCAAGGACTTCATTCGATCGCTGGGTCAAGGCTGGGCCGAAAGCCGGCGGGCGGAAGCGTTTCTACTTGGCTACGCATTTGTTTTCCTTGAAATTCTCTCCTGCCTGCACGCGCCGTCGACGCACGCTCGCGCCCCTGGCCTGGGACGCCCTATGCGCAAGAGGCGAGGGATTTGCGCTCGCGCCCGCGGCATGGGCGGCCATGCTCGGATTGTTCTATCTTCTTGCGCAGCCCGCCGAGCCGCGCCTTTTTATTGTTCCAAGTCTTTTTATTGTTCCAAGTCTTGTTATAGTTCCAAGTCTTGCGCTCTTCGCCGCCCTCTGCCTGATTTCGCTTTTCGACGCGCGCTATCTCGTCATCCCGGACGGGCTGGTCCTGTTTCTGGCTTTGATCGGCGCGGCGATGATCCTGACGAGCGCGCCGGAGGAAGCCGTGAGCCGGCTCGCGGCGGCGGCGACGGGCTTCCTGGCGTTGCGCCTCTTCGGGCGCGCCTATGAGGCGCTGCGCGGAACGCCCGGCGTCGGGGAGGGCGACGCCAAGCTCTTTGGCGTCGCGGGCCTCTGGCTCGGTTTCGCCGGCCTGCCGAGCTGCCTGATCTACGCGGCGCTGTCGGCCCTTGTCGCGGCGGCGCTCGCGGTGAGGCGGGGCCAGCTGCGAAATCCGCGCGAGCCGATCGCTTTTGGTCCCCATCTCGCTTTGGGGTTGTGGCTCGCCTGGTCGGTTGGCCCTCTGGAAATGGGCTGAGGTTTCGCGAACGCGCTACAGAGCGCGCCGTGTCCGATAAGATATCGCGCCAAATCAATAGACTGGAGCAAGTTCCGATCGAAGCTCGCTCTATTGAGGAAGGGCGACGGTCGTCGCCGTTTCGATCACCCGGCCAAGCCGATAGGCGCCGATCCGGATCGAAACGAGTTGGGGAGGATTCGTCGCCTCGCTCCAGGTGGGGCTCCAGCCGAGCCCTTTCGTTTCCCGCGACGGTCCGAAAAAGGCGAGTTCGAAGAACGCGACGCCCTTCAACAGCACGGTCTTGCGCATCGCCTCTCGACCAAGGCCCGCCGCTTCAAGAGGCCTGTAGACGCTGGTCCAGACCACGAGGTCGGTCTCTTCACGGCCGATCTCGACAATGAGAAGGCCGCCCCACTGCGCGCCGCCATCGCTCAGCGCGATAAAGCGGCATCCATTCTCGGCTCCTTGAAAGATCGCTTGCGGCGTCCCGATCGTTCGCGCCTCGGGCGCCTGCGGAAAACTGCGGGCAAGGAGGCTGGCGACGCCGCGCGCCGCGGTTTCGACCTCGTCGAGCGCTTCGCTCGCATGGCTTGTCTCCCATGCGCGACGGCCGATGCCGACGCCGCCCATGATCGTGCTGACGATCAGCGCCATCAGACTGATGGCGAGCAATAATTCGAGCAGGGTGAAGCCGTTGGGCGGCGGACGTCTCATTGCCCGGGACTCGGCGGCGGCGCGATCTTGAAGGTCGAAAAGGTCGCCGCTTCGCCATAGCCGGAAGGACGTTCGATGACGAGCCGCGCGTGAAAGCTCGTCGCGATGGGCTTCCCGTCCGGTCCGTGGATGTCCTTGCCCGGGGCGACGAAAAGCTTCCAGCGCAGGCCGTCCGGGTAGCGGCCGGTCGTCACGCCGAAGGGCGCTGGACCCTCCACGCCGAGCCTGTCGAGATGCGACGCGGCTTGACGCGCCGCGCGCAGCAGAAAATCGGCGCGCGCTTCGTTGCGGGCGCCTCCGCTGACGCCCAAGAGAAGCTGTGTAAGAGCGAGCGCGAGGATGGCGAAGGCGGCCAGCGCCTCGATCAGCGTGAACCCTTCTCTCGATTTCAGCCGAGCGCGCATGTCGCTTCGCCGGTCAGCCAATTGACGCCGATGGTCGCGCGCGCCTGCGGCGTCGCCAGCGTGAGGTCGCCCCCGGTCGACGCGCCGTCGGCGAAAAAGACGATGGCGCCGACACGGTCGGTCAATCGCTGCGTATGCGCGATCTCAAGGAAAATCTCGGCGTCCGCCGGCAATTTGCCCTCGCCGCCGACGGGGGACGAATAGCTCTTGCGGTCGAGGTCGAAAACGACCGCCGCCTCGGCGTTGGTCGCGATGGCGCGGGCGCGGGTGGCGCGCAGACTGGCGCATAGGGAGCGCGTGGCGCTTTCGAGCCGCAGACGGCCGGAGGGCGGCCGCAGCAATTGCGTCGCCATGCCCGCGAAGAGCGCCATCAGCGCGACGACGACGAGGGATTCGAGCAGAGTGAAGCCCGCCCTGCGCCGCGACAGGCCGCGTAGCCGCGCCATTACTTCACCGCAAGCTCGTTGACGCCGAGCACCGCGTCCATCACCGTCATGATCAACCCGCCGACGACGACGGCGATCAATATGGTGAGCGTCGGCGTGAGCAGGCCCATGGCGCGCTCGATGGCGCGTTGCCCCTGCCGCTCGAACATGGTCGCGACGCGCAACAACATGTCGTCGAGCTGGCCCGTCTCCTCGCCGATGGCGATCATCTGCGGCGCCACGGTCGGAACATAGGGAACGCGGCCAAGCGCCGCGCTGAGATTGGCGCCGCCGCGCACCGCCTCGATCACGGCGGCGAGCTCATGGTTGAAAAAAGCGTTGACGACGGCCGCGCGCGCGCTCTCCAAACCCTGCAGCAGCGGCACGCCCGCCCTGAGCATGGAGCCGAGCGTGCGCGCGAAGCGCGCCGTCGCGAATTGCGCGAGCAAGGGTCCGATCACGGGAGTGCGCAGATAGAAGCGCGCGATCGCGATCCGCCAGGATGGGCGCGTCTGCGCCATCTTGCGAAGCAGCAGCAGCGCGCCGACAAGCATGGCGAGGACGACGCCGATCGTCCCGGAACGGTCTTCGAGGTCAAGGATGAATTGCAGGCCGGCCGGCATTTCCTTGCCATTGTCGACGAAAATCGGCGCGATGCTCGGAACGAGGGAGCCGAGCACGACGCCGGTCGAAATGACGGCGAGCGTGATGAGCAGCGCCGGATAGACAAGCGCGCTCTGGATGCGCGCGCGCAATTCAAGTTCGCGCTCCAGCATGTCGGCGAGATCGTTCAACGCCGGCCCGACCTTGCCGACCGTTTCGCCTTCGCGCACGACATTTACATATTCTGGCGGGAAGATATCGGGCCGGCGCGACAGGGCGTCGGAAAGCGACGCGCCGTCGACGATGCGCGCAAGCATCTCCTGGACGAGCTCGCGCAAGGCGGGATTTGCGCTTTGCGCCGACAGAATGCGCAGGCTCTGGTCGAGCGGCACGTCGGCGATTTCGAGCGTGGCGAATTCCCGCGTGAAGGAAGCGATCTGCGCCGCGTTCGGCTTCCGCCGTCGCAAGGAGAGCCGGGCGAACAGTCCCTGCGCCGCCGCGCCGGTCTCGCGCGTTTCGAAAGGCGTAAGGCCGCGCCGAAAAAGCGTCTCCTCGGCCTCGTCGCTGGTTTTCGCCTCGAGCTCCCCTTCGAGCAGATCGCCCGCGGCGCTATAGGCGCGATATTTGAACGTCGGCATTGGCGTCATCAATCCATGCGCGTGACGCGGGCGACTTCCTCTATGCTGGTCTCGCCGCGCCAAGCCTTGCCCATGCCGCATTGATACATCGTCGTCATGCCGTTTTCGCGCGCCGCCGTCTCCAGGGCGGAGTCGGTCGCGTTTTCGCAGACGAGACGCTGCATGCGGTCATTCATGATGAGAAGCTCGGCGATCGTCGAACGCCCCGCATAGCCGAGATTGCGGCAGTGCGAACAACCCTTGGGCGAGGACAGGCGCTCGGGCTCGGCGGCGAAACTCTCCGCCGCGAGCTGCGCGCGCCAGCGGTCGCGCGTTTCCAGCGGCGCCGCGCAATGCGGACAGAGCCGACGCACGAGCCGCTGGGCGAGGACAGCCTTCACGGTCGAGGCGATGAGGTAATTTTCGACGCCCATGTCGATGAGGCGCGTGATCGAGGCGGCGGCGCTGTTCGTATGGAGCGTCGAGAAGACGAGATGGCCGGTGAGCGAGGCCTGTATGGCGATGCGCGCCGTTTCCGCGTCGCGAATTTCGCCGATCATGATGATGTCGGGGTCCTGGCGCAAAATCGCGCGCAGCGTATTGGGAAAATCGAGTCCGATTGCGGGCTGGACCTGAACCTGATTGACGCCGGCGAGCTGATATTCGATCGGGTCCTCGACGGTGAAGACTTTCACGTCCGGCATCGTCAGTTCTTTTAGCGCGGTATAGAGCGTCGTCGTCTTGCCGCTGCCGGTTGGCCCCGTCACCAGCACGATGCCATTGGGGTTGCGCATGGCCTGGCGCAGTTGCGTCGTCGTTCGCGGCTCGAAGCCGAGCCTGTCGAAGTCGAGCGCGACCTGGCTGCGGTCAAGAATGCGCAGCACGATGCTTTCGCCATGCGCCGTCGGCAGCGTCGAAACGCGAAAGTCGATATCGACGCCGCGTATCGCGAGCTTGATGCGTCCATCCTGCGGCAGCCGGCGCTCGGCGATGTCGAGACGGGCCATGATCTTGATGCGCGAGGCGATCGCGGCCTTGAGGCCCGGCGGCAGCGTCTCGGCGGTGCGCAAGGCGCCGTCGATCCGATAGCGCACCTGCACGGCCTCCAGCGAAGGCTCGATGTGAATGTCGGAGGCGCGCGCCTCGATCGCGTCGGCGACGATCTGGTTGACGCGGCGCACCACCGGCGCCTCATTGGCGATGTCGCGAAGGCGCTGCAGGTCGAATTCGCTGGCGTCATGCGCGCGCGTGTCGTTGTCGACGAGGGACACGCCATCCTGGCGCCCGCCGTAAAGCGTCGACCACGCCTTCTGGAACTGCGCCGGCGTCGCGAGCCGAAGCTCGATCTCGAAACCCGTCGCATAGGCGAGGGCGTCGACCGGTTCGAGGTCGAGCGGGTCGGTCACGGCGAGCGTCAGCCGGCCGCCTTCAACCCTAAGCGGAAGAAGTCCATTGGCGCGGATGAACTTTTCAGGGATAGCGTCGCAAAGCGGCGGCTCAAGCGGCAGATCGCTCGCGTCGAGCGGCGGAATGCGCAGGAATGCGCCGAGATGCGCGCAAAGATCGGCCTCCGGCAGGAGACCGAGCTTGGTGAGAACGCGGTCGAAACGCTCGCCGCTCTGGCGCGCCGCGCGTTGCGAACGCTGCAGGGCGAGTTCGTCGATCGCCTTTTCGCTCAGCAGGAACTGGCTGAAGGTCTCGGCGAATTGCAGACTGTTCGCCTCGACGCGACGCGGTCCAGAACCGCTGTCCGCGCCGTCTTCGGCATGCTGGGGCCGCGTTTCCATGATCGACCTTTCGCTCCCGGGCTCGGACGGGCGCGCCTCGCGCCGCGCCGCCGACGCTTCCATCATACGCCCTTCGCCCGACCGGCGCATATCCATGCCGTCGATGGGCGCCGAGCGAGTGCCCTCGGATCGGACGTGGGAAAGACATATTTAAGGATAAGTTTACGCCGGTTCGAGTTCGTGTCGAGGGCCTTGTGAATGTCGAATAAGCGTGCATTCGCAACGAGTTACCCTAGGGGAAGGGCAGCTTTCCGTTTATCGTCCGCCGTCCCGCTCGCCGGCCTTCTGTGCTTTTTCGACGCCGGCGCCGCCCCTGTGGCGGCTGCGGGCAAGGCGCATTTTTTCGCCACTCGAGACGCTTGCATCGCTTCGCAAGTCTTCTCCGAGAAGGAATGCGTCGCCGCCTTCGCCAATGCGCGCGAGCAGCTCTTCGATCTCGCGCCCCGCTTTTCATCGGGCGGCGAGTGCCGCCTGCGCTTCGAGCTGTGCGAAATTCGCGGCGGGGGGCCGCAAGACGAAGAGGCGATGGCCTATGCGGAGACTGAGGAGCCGACCATCTATACGCCCGCCGCGATCGGCGTCGAAATGTCCGAGACGGTGAATGGCGTGGAGGCCGCGCCGACGCTCGCCGTCGACACGACCGCGAAGCTTTTTCCCAGATTCCCGGTGTCGGAAAATTATGAGCGTCGAGAAGGGCGGGAGGACGCCGGTCGCTACGGCGCGATTTTGCCCGCTGATCGCTTCCAACCGTTTCCGAAGCGCAAGCCCATCGATGTGAATCAGGTGTTCCGTCCCTTCGCGCTCGGGTCGGTCGCCGAGAGGCGCAGGTCGGCGTCGCAGGAAACGCCGGAAGCGCGGCGCGAGCGATTGAAAAACGCGCCCTTCGTCGTCCAATAGGCGCGGCAAAAAAAGGCCGGCGGTAGGGGCGCCTCGCCTCGACCGCCGGCCTTTTCATTTAAGCCGTGGGCAAGCCCCTTTTTAAGGAGGGCTTGCCGCCAACGCCCCTCTCACGGAGTGTTGCCGATCGGGACCGGCGTGCTGATCGAATATTGCGGCGGGGTGTTCCCAACGGCTGCTTTCGCCAACTGATTAATCTGGGCGCACCAGCCGGCGGTGTCCGGAGGACTGACCGAACAATCTATGACATTCGGATCGAACACTTTGGGCGCCTCTGGCTTAAAGTTGGGCCATGCATGAATTGGGAACAAAGGCGGGCTCATGTCGTATTTCAATATTTTGAACCTGTAGATTTTACCCTTCTCATCCTCGGCCGAGATGACGCACCCCTGGGGCTGCTGAGGCAGCAATCGTACGTCAAGGCCGATCCCGTCCGGATTTGACCTATTCACGAACTCCCAGTCCGGCGTGGACTTGCAAATGCCGAATTTCTTCCAGCGGACGAAAGGCTGTTTAGGGGGATTGGGCAGGCCGCCGAACGTCACGGTGAAAAAGTACCACTGCGCTGGCAGCGGCGGCTTGGGCGGAATCTTGTTTTGATTAGGCAAGCCATTGCCTCCGCCGATCGTGAAGACGAGTCCGTCTCCCGGAAAGTGTTGGAAGCTCTGGAGATCGTCGATCGAATAGGCGTAGGCCGACGCATCGAGAAAATTGGGCTGAGGCCCATGGATGAATTCAACATATTTGTTGAACTGCCGCCCTTCGACCGGCTTGAGCACGGGGTCATTGGCGAAATTCATGAAGTCATACTGGAGCTGCTGATAATTTATGACGGTGTAGCCCCATTGCGACGGAGGGAATTCGACTGGCGGCAAATCCGGCACCTGGGCCGTCCCGCAGTTCGGTCCCACTCGGAAAGGCACCCAGCCGTGCACGAACTGCAAATATGCCTCTAGCCCGTCTTATTCACCGAGGGCCTGATTTTGGGCTGGCGAGTGTGGTGTAAGATACTGATTTAGTGTATGGATTGGTTGCTGACGCCGATCCGTTCACGCCATCGCATCGAAGCCACACCCGCCATGC
>VGEB01000115.1 GCA_016869435.1 Alphaproteobacteria bacterium
CGCGGCTCACCGTCGCCGCGCTGACGCCCGCGACTTTGGCGATATGCTTTCCGGTGAAGCGCTGGCGGCGCAGCGTGACGATCTCATCGATCGCGGCTTGCGGCGTGGGTTTGCGCAGCCGGCGCGGGCGCGACGAACGATCGGCCATCCCTTCCGCGCCCGCCTGCTGGAACCGCTCCGTCCATTTGCGGGCGGTCTTGGCGCAAACGTGAAAAGCTTTTGCGACGTGCGCAATCGATTGGCCGCCTTCCAGGACCATCCGCGCCAATTCCGCTCGACCGCTCGGCGTCAAACGGGCATTCTTATGGATGTTCATCCGGACCTCCGGGAAAAGGTGAAGCTTCGCAACTCCACTTTCCTCGGCCTTGTCCGGATGGACAACCTATAGAAAGCTCACAGCTAGAGCGCGCGGAGATCGCTTCCGCCTCGGTTCGCTACACAACAGAAAGCGCATGGCCATGACAGCAGCCGCCGACTTAGCGCCTAAACGACTCATCGAGCCTGACGGCGCGGCGCTCGACGTCTTCTCTCTGCCGACGGACCCCGCGAGTCTCGAAGAATTGTTTCGCGACCTTTTCGCCAATCACTGGCGCGAGATCGTCTTCGGTCCGATCATTCAGGGCGCGGCGTGGGAAATCCACGCCGACCGCGCGCCGACGCGCATAGGGCTGCTCGACGGCTATCTCACCGTCGCCTTCGGCCTCACGCATTTTCACGTCTGCATCGGCGATAACAAGGGTTCGCGCGCTCGGCCGACCTCTCCCGAACTCGCGAAGCTCAGGCGCACGTCGCGCGCCGAGCTTTACCGCCGGCGGAACACGAGCTGCGTGCCGATGTCCTGGGGACTGCAATTCTTCAACGGCGCCGGCGAACAGCAGATCAGCGTGCTGCTGCCCAATCCCTTCATCGATCCCGCAACCGACAAGGTTCTCAAGAACCCCGATTGGTCGCGCCTCGCGCTGTGGGACAAATTGCGCGCGCGCTGGTTCGGCCTTTGCGAGCCCGATCCCGCCGATCGTTCCGCGAGCCGCATGCGAAGCAACTGACGCGCGCGGCTTTTCGATTCCGCTTTCACCCGACTCTGTTCAAAAGGAGAAACCCGATGTCGCTGACGCTTTCCACTGTTTCGAAGATCGACGGCCGCGCGCTCTTTGCGGCGACATTCATCGCCGCCGGCGTTCTGTTCAGTTTCGCCTGGGCCTGCGCCCTGCCGCTCGCCGGCTTCGCCGCCGTGGCGGCGCTGACCGCGACGCGCCGCGACGCTTTGCAGCTGACGGGCGCCGTATGGCTCGTCAATCAGGCGGTCGGCTTTCTCTTCCTGCAT
Source organism: Alphaproteobacteria bacterium (assembly GCA_016869435.1). Taxonomy (GTDB): domain Bacteria; phylum Pseudomonadota; class Alphaproteobacteria; order Rhizobiales; family Beijerinckiaceae; genus Methylocystis. The sequence goes on from VGEB01000115.1 coordinate 1,325, forward strand.
TATCCGACCGACGCGATGACGCTGTTCTGGGGCGGCGCGCTCGGCGTCATCGCTCTGCTGTCCTGTGAAAGCGCCGGACTGCTCGCGCGCCGCTTTCCTGGATTCGCCGGCGGCGTCGCAGCGTTTCTCGCTTCCTTCGTCGTCTATGAAAGCCTGGTTCTGGCCGTCACCGCGGCGACCGGCCCCGGCGTCGATCATTTCACCGCGCCGGTCGTGACGCGAATCTTTTTCATCAATCTCGCTGCCTTTGCAGGGCTGATGATGTTGAAGGCCGCAGGCGCCGCATTGGTCAGTCGCGATCTGTCGAAGCCTTTCGCTTCGCGTCCGACCTAGAGCATTTTCCGCCGAAGTGGATGCCGGTTCGGCGTAGAAAATGCGTCAATTCAAGAAACTAGAACGCAGGAGCCGTTGGCGAAGGTTCGTCTTGACCCGAAGCCTCACCGGACGACGGAGGTCGGTTAGGGCAGCCCTGAGAATGGCTCCGCAACGTCAGGAAGTCTGGCGATCGGTTGTTCAGGCTGCAGCGGCCCAGAGAAGGTCACGCGCAGGGCTGCTGGCTCGAGCGGCTTAAGGTGGCGGTCCATGACGCCGACGCCGCAAACCTGGGCGGGAGCGACGCCTGCGACGCATTGCGCGTAAAGAGGGTCGCTCGGCAGGAGCGAACCATATGCAAAGGTGATCTGGTCGGAGCGAGAGTTGAAGACATTGAAGGCGTCGAACTGCAATCGCCAGCCATCCGCCCATCGATAGCCCAGTCGCGCGTTCAAACTGCCGGTCGCCGGGGACTTGAAATAGCCGTCCTCGGTGAGGGCCCTGGCCCCGAAGTAACGATACTTCAGCGCGCCGAACCAACCCGTCGCCTCGCCCAGCTCCAATCCGCCCATCGCCGTCACCGCTATGGCGTTCGACAGATAATTTCCGGGCGCATTGCCGAGAAATGTCCCGTAAGGCAATGCGTCAGGCGTGATCAAATCGAGCCACGCCAAGGTCTGCGCTACGTCGACGCCGCGGTAGCGCGCATGAACAACCGCCACGTCGCCGTCAAATCTGATCCAGGCGTTCGGGGCGTATTTGTTGGCGAATTCGACGCCATATCTGCGACTGGGGCGGCCGAAAATCGTCGTTCCGCTGTCGCCGACAAACTGGTTCTCCGATTCGAGATTGAGCCAGAACAGGCTGATGCTGGAATCGAGCCCTTCGATGAATTTGGCGCGGGCGCCGATCTCGGCGCCGCGCGATTTCACCAGCAGCGGAATTGAAGCCGCCTGAACGAAACCGTCACTGTCGGCAAGTTCGGATGTGGAGACTCGCAGCACCGTTCCCCGTGCGTCGGTCGAGTGGAAACCTTCGCCGTAGTTGGCGTAGAATTCCGTCTTGTAGAAGGGGCCGACGATGATCGAGAGCTTCGGGCTGAACAGCGACGCGTTCTTTACGCCCTGGTTGAACGGTCCCGTGAGAAGGAACGCCGGCAGGCCGGTGCTCGCCAGGATTTTCGGCGCATCGACCAACGTCTGAAGCGAGCTTACGGCGGCATTGTAATAGTCGAAGCGCGCGCCAGCGACGGTTTTCAGCCAGGGCGTCCAGCGTATCGCCGTATCGGTCCAGACGCCGATGCTGCCTTCGCCGACGGCGTTATTGCTCAGCGTGTCATAGAGCCGTCGACGCACGCTCTCCTGCAATCCGAGACGGATGTCGTCATAGCGTCCCTGGAAGCCGACGCGGGTCTCGACCGGCGCGCCATTCACATCGGCCCATCTGATCGCATGCTGCGCGTTAACGCCGACGAGCGTGCGATCATCGAACTGACGGATCTGGTCGCCCAAATCCTGATGCGCCAGGAAATAGGTGTAAGTGCTGTAGAGGTCCAAGGTCGAATGGACGACATAGGCTTCGACGCGCGTGGCGTGATCGCCCTCAACCTGACTCCAGCGCGACGAGAGCGAGAAGCGCGAAGTCGCGCCGCCGGCGGTCGGGTCCATCGTGCCCCAGAGCGACAGCAACCCGGCGCTGACCGCGCGACTCGGAATTTGGTCCGTTCCATACCATTTGTTGGCGTAGCCCATGAAGGTCACGGAGGCGCCGTCTTCCTGCGTGCCGCGCGACCAGCGCAACACGCTGTTGAGGCGCCGCATATTGTCGCCGCGCTCCCAGGGTCCGTTGTAATATTGCGCTTCGACCGCGCCATAGGCGGAGCCGCCGGCGAAATCCTGGTAAGGCGCGACGGCGAGCGCTCGCGCATAGGCGAAACTGCCGCCAGTGAGCTGGAAGTAGCCTTTGTCGATCCTGTCCTTGTATTGCATGTAGATCGAACCCGCCGACGAGAAGTCGCCGTCCTGCGCGTCATAGGGGCCCTTGCGGGCGAGGACGTAGGACAGGAGTTCGGGGATCAGGAAATTGCTGTCGGCGTAGCCCTGGGCATGGCCATGGGTGCGCATATTGAGCGGCATGCCATCGAGATAAAGCGCGAGATCGGTGCCGTGGTCGAGATTGAAGCCGCGCAGGAAATATTGGTTCGCCTTGCCCTCGCCGCTGTGCTGGGTGACGACCAGTCCGGGCACGATTTCCAGCGCGTCGCCGGGTCGCGCGAAGGGAAGCGCGTTGACCTCCTTTCCGGTGAAGAATTTCTCGCTCGAGGCCGTGATCGGCGGCGGCGTCGGGCCCGCTGACGGCGCGGGGCGGGCGATAGCCGCGACAATTGGCGAAGCGCGCGGCGGTTGCGGCGAAGTATGGACGGGTCGCGCCGGCGCGGGCGCATGGGCAAGGGGGGCATGCGCCGCCGGGGCCGCCCGATGCGCGTTGACTTGTATCGTGGGGAGCGCGGTCTGAGCGAGCGAAGTTAGCGGCGCGAGCGCCGCGAGGATCGAAGCAAGGCGGATCGCGGCTGAAGAAACATGCATGGCGAGGCTCGCAGCAGACCGGACCGTCACTGCGACTGGCCACGCCCATGAAGCGCGCAAGGCGCCAAGACCGGCTTCGCCCGCATCGGCGCGCCCCGCCCGACGCTTTCGCGCGTGACCACGAATGACGGCAGGTCTCCTGGCTCGCGGGTCGTCGCTCAAAGTCCGCCTTCCCGGAACATTGGCTCCAGTGGCCGTTTTGGTCTTTGACTCGCCGCTTACAGTTGCGGGGGCAGCAGCGGCATTGCGCAACGTTGCGCTCACCGCTTTCCCTATTGATCCCTTGCGGGAACCGTCGGCGACAGTAAGCTCGCGATGCGATTTTCAAGTCAAGCCGATTGAGGGGAGCGCTATCCTTCTCGCGGCTTTTGCTTTGCAGTGATGCAGAAACATCACAGGTCGCTCGATGCTTTTAATGACGGCTCTTGGCGCCCCTCACCCCCCCAACACCCTGTCCGCCCGCCCGCACTGCTGATCGGCGAGGCGCGCCAGCGCGAACAGCAGATCGCTCAACCGATTGAGATAGGCGAGAACATTCTCCGGCGCCGGCGGCTCTTCGAGCGCGGCGACGCCGCGTTCGGCGCGCCTTGTGACGGCGCGGGCCATGTGGAGGCGCGCGCTTGCCTCGGCCTCTCCCGGATAGATGAAATCGCGCAGGGGCGGCAGGGCGTCGCTGGCGCGGTCGATCTCGGCTTCGAGCGCGGCGATTTCGGCGTCGTCAAAAACAATGTCGATCCGCCGCGCTTCGGCGCTGACGATGGCGCTGATTTTATAGAGCGCCTTTTGCGCGCCGCACAAAAGATCGTCGGCCTGCGGAAAGGCGACGCGCGCCAGCCCGAGGCTCGCCGACAATTCGTCGAGATCGCCGACGGCGGCGACGCGCGGATCGAATTTCGCCGCCCGCCGGCCCGAGAAGAGACTGGTCTGTCCCCGGTCGCCTTTTTTCGTATAGAGCTTCATCGTCGTCCTAAGCCTTCCCGCCGCCTCGTTACCTCACGCAAGAGCGGCGGTCATCCGCTAAAACGCTTCGCTCGAAAAAGCCTCGGTAAAGGTCGAAGCACGGGCGTCGGCGACGACTCCCCCAACGCTTCTCGTGGCGCCATCATTTTATTTCGCAGTGGCCCGGAATTCCGCATGAAAAGAGCCGCGGGCGCGTCATTCGGCCACTCGCCTTCCGGACGCGGATCGGCTATGTAAGAAACCGTCCAAACTGGACGGCGGGCAGGACGGGGGCCATGTCGTCGGACTCCGGAACAAGAATAATCAAAGGGTTGGAGCATGGTCTATCGGCGTTACTTCGAGGCCGCCGTCTCCCGTCTGAAGGACGAGCGCCGCTACCGCGTCTTCGCGCATCTGGAGCGCGACGTCGAAGCCTTTCCGCTGGCGAACTGGCACCGTGACGACGGCTCGGTGGAGCCTGTGACCGTCTGGTGCTCCAACGACTATCTCGGCATGGGCCAGCACCCGGACGTGATCGCCGCGATGATCGACACGGCGGGCAGGGTCGGCGCCGGCGCCGGCGGCACCCGCAACATCTCCGGCACCAGCCACGCCATCGTCGAGCTTGAATGCGAACTCGCGGATCTTCACGGCAAGGAAGCCGCGCTCGTCTTCACCTCCGGCTGGATTTCCAACCTCGCGGCGATTTCGACCATCGCCGACCTCCTGCCCAATTGCGTCATTCTTTCCGACGCCTCCAATCACAATTCGATGATCGAAGGCGTGAAGCGCTCGCGGGCCGAAAAGAAAATCTTCCGGCACAATGATCTGGCGCATCTCGAAGAACTGCTGATCGAGGCGGGCGATCGGCCCAAGCTGGTGATCTTCGAAAGCCTCTATTCGATGAACGGCAATATCGCGCCGGTCGCCGACATCGTCGCGCTCGCCGAGCGCTATGGCGCGATGACCTATGTCGACGAGGTCCATGCGGTCGGCATGTATGGCGCGCGCGGCGGCGGCGTCTGCGAGCGCGAAGGCGTGATGGACCGCGTCAATGTGATCGAGGGCACGCTCGCCAAGGGCTTCGGCACGATGGGCGGCTATATCGCCGGCGACTCCGTCGTCATCGACGCGATCCGGTCCTACGCCGCCTCCTTCATTTTTACGACGGCGTTGCCGCCGGCCGTCGCCGCGGCGGCCTGCGCCGCCGTGCGTCTGCTCAAGCGCCGGCCGGATATGCGCGCCGCGCATCAGCGCGTCGCTCATATCACCAAGCATGCGCTCGCCGCCGCCGGCCTGCCTTTGCTCGACAATGGCTCGCACATCGTGCCGGTGATGGTGCGCAACGCCGAACTGTGCAAGGCGGCGAGCGACCTGCTGCTCGAACGCCATTCGATCTACATCCAGCCGATCAACTATCCGACCGTGGCGAAGGGCGCCGAACGGCTGCGCGTCACCCCGACGCCGCGCCATACCCATGCGCACATCGCCTCTCTCGTCGAGGCGCTTGTCGACGTGTGGCAGACTCTCGGGATTCCCTTCGTCGAACCGCCGTCGCATCTCCATGTCGAGGAGAAGAGCGACGAGAAGTGCAGCTATCCCGAGATCAAGCTCGCAGCGCAGTAGGCGGGCGAGGCGACGGCAACTCTTTTCGGCTCAGGATTTTTCCGTCGCCAGGAGATTGGCGTCTCTGGCGAGCCGCCAACGTCCGTCGGCTTCCTTGCGCAGTATCGTCAGCGTATGTCCGGTACGACGCACCGGCGCGCCGCCGTCCAAAGGCGTCGCCGTCATCTCGATATAATTGCGCAGATAGGCCCAATCGCCAAAAACCTTGAGCTCCTGAATTTCGCTGCGTCCGTCGATCGAAATATTCTTCATGTTTTCCGAAGCGGCGGCGAAGGCCTCCTCTCCGAACGGCTTGCCGCCCGGCGCCATGAAGATCGCGTCGTCGGTCGTCAGATCGAGCACCGCCGGCAGGTCGCCAGCCTTGCTGGATTCCATCCATGCGTCGACCAATGCGCGAATGGCTCTTTCATCCTCGGTCATCTGCAAAGGCTCCGCATAATTTATCTCACGTCCGTCCGACGCTCACATAGGTGAAGCCGCGCTTGCGCACGTCGGCGGGGCGATAGACGTTGCGCAAATCGACGATGATCGGCTGCTTCATGAGCGTCTTCACCCGGTCGAGATCGAGCGCACGGAACGCGTCCCATTCGGTGACGATGGCGAGCGCGTCGGCGTCTTCCAGCGCCGAATAGGCGTTGTCATGGAAGGTGACTTCCGGCATCAGCGGGCGCGCCAGCGCCATGCTTTCAGGGTCGTAGGCGTGCACTTTGGCCCCGTCGCCGGCGAGCGAGGCGACGATGGCGAGCGAGGGCGCGTCGCGCATATCGTCGGTATTGGGCTTGAAGGCCAATCCCAACAACGCGATTTTCTTGCCGCGCACCGAACCGCCGAGCGCGTTGATCACCTTGCGCGCCATCGCGCGTTTACGCGCGTCATTGACCGCGACCACCGTTTCGACGATGCGTAAGCTCGCGCCCTCATCCTGTCCGGTCTTGATCAGCGCCAGCGTATCCTTGGGAAAGCAGGAGCCGCCGTAGCCGGGGCCGGCGTGCAGGAACTTTCCGCCGATGCGCTTGTCGAGGCCGATGCCGCGCGCCACGTCCTGCACGTCGGCGCCGACCTTCTCGCACAGATCGGCGATTTCGTTGATGAAGGTGATCTTGGTCGCGAGAAAGGCGTTGGCGGCGTATTTGGTCAGCTCCGACGTGCGGCGTCCGACGAAGACCAGCGGCGGCGCGTTGAGCGACAGCGGCCGGTAGATCTCCTCCATCACCTCTTTGGCGCGCGGACTCTCGACGCCGATGACGACGCGATCCGGGCGTTTGAAATCCTGGATCGCCGCGCCCTCGCGCAGGAATTCAGGATTGGACACGACCGCGAAATCGGCGTCCGGATTGACCTCGCGAATGATGCGCTCGACCTCGTCGCCGGTGCCGACGGGAACCGTCGATTTGTTGACGACGACCGTGAATCCTTCGAGCGCGCCGGCGATGGTCTGCGCGGCGGCGTAGACGAAGGACAAATCGGCATGGCCGTCGCCGCGGCGCGACGGCGTGCCGACCGCGATGAAGACGGCGTCCGC
>VGEB01000116.1 GCA_016869435.1 Alphaproteobacteria bacterium
CGCGCCTGTCATCATTCTTCTTCCCGGCCAAACGGTTAAGACCGGCCTGCAATCGACCAAATCCACGAAGTTGCACAAGTTTTTCATGAAATTTTTTTCGAGCCGCACGCAAAGCTGGCCTACTGACCGGCCAAGCGCCGCATGTTGCGATTGGCGGCGGCACGCGCATCGCGTTGTAACCTTATTCGTGGCGACGACGAATAGCGTGGACGGGTTCTCACAAGACCCTGAACCGCTCGTCCCGCGAGCTGATTTGCAAGGAGATGTAAATGAACGCCAAAATCGTTTCGGGCGCCCCTGCGGCCGCCGCCGCGATCGCTCTGGTGCTGAGCGGCGCTGCGCCGGCGCCCGCGCTCGCCAAAAAAATGAGCAAGACCGTCCATTGCAGCGGAATCAATTCATGCAAGGGGAAGGGAGTCTGCAAAACCGCGAACAACGCCTGCAAGGGCATGAACGCCTGCAAGGGACAGGGGTGGCTGCCTGAAAAATCGGCAAAAGCCTGCGAGGCGAAGGGCGGCACTGTCGCCGAAATGTGAATCACGCGGCGCGGACGGACGGCTTTACCGCTCCGTGCCGCGCCGGTTCCCGATTTAGAGGGCGCGCCGAAATTGCAAATCAGCGTCGATGCGCCTGAAAGGAGGCGATTAACTCGTCGCGCATCGTCCAGTGCAGCAAGACCCGACCGAAAAGCGACGCGATGCCCGTAAGCAGGATGACTGAGCCGAACTGCCAGATACAGACCGACACCGCCGCATCCTGCCGGAAAGACAGGCGCAGGGCTCCCGCCGCCAGCGCCGTCGACGCGAGCGCCGCAAGACCAATCGTCACGAATGGCGCGATGGGCGCCCCGCGCTTGACCATAGAAAGTATGAGAAGCGCCGCCGGTATGCTGATGGCGAGGATCGTTGGCAGGCAGTCAATGTCCGAATGCGACAGCAGACCGGACACGCCGAACGCATCGACATCCCTCCAGCATCCAACAGCGAGCGCGCCGACCCAGACGAATAAGAAAATCCCGGCGGCGAATCGCTCCCAGATCGGTCGCGCCGGACAACCGGCGCTGAAGGCGCCCGCCGCGGCGACGACGCTCGTCAAAAAGGCCGCAGCGACTTCCGTCGCAAACTGCGGATCAGCGACTTTGGACAGAAAGTCAGGCCTGATCCCCATGAACGCCACGACGATCGCAACGTAGCAAAGCGAAACCGTAAACCAAACGAGCGCGCGTTTCGCGGGGTGCGCCAACGGGCGTATCGGCGCGCAATTTTGGGTCAGGGTCTTGATCAGGGCTTCGTTCAACATCAGCTAGCCATTCCCCTCGAGCGCCCGCCGCATCGCTTTGACGGCTCTGTGAATTCCGACTTTCAGCGAACCGACGCTCTTCCCCGTGACCCGAGACGCTTCATTAAGCGAGAGGCCTTGTATCTTGATCAGCTCGATCGCCTGCCGCTGGCCAACCGGCAATATCGCCAAGGCTTGGCGAAGGGCCTCCCGATCGTCCCTCGCCTCTTGATCGGATTTCGCGCCATCGCCGTGAAAGGTTTCAGGCAACACGTCGACCGCAGTTTCGTTGGCGCGCGCGTAACGGGTTCGCGCGGCGTCGGCGACGCGTCGCGCGGCGATGGTCATGAGCCAGGGGATAAAGGGTCGACCGCGATCATACGTCTGACGCACAGTGTGAATGGACACCAGGATTTCTTGAACGACATCCTCGGCATCATGCGCATTCGGCCAGCGCCGCATGACGAACCGGCGCAATACCGGAAAGAGATCGGACAGGAGCTCGCCGTACGCCGCCTGATCGCCGTCCTGCGCCGAGGCCATCAGGGCGCGCCAGCGACTTTCCCGATCGTTTGACGTTTCGCTCAATTCGCCATGTCCGCCGCGAATCCGCGTAGCTCGCTCCGCCGCTTCCGAATCACCCGGGACGGAACGCTCAGGCCCGATGGCTTCGTTTTAGTCGATCAGGCGTCGCCGCGCCATCCGACGGACTCGCCTTGCAGGCCCCATGGGGAGTAACCTTTGGCGCGGTCGCGACGAATAAACGCTTGAGAGGCGAGCGGTCGTTTTGGTAAGCGCAAGGAAACGCCAGATTTTTGACCATGAATGAATGAATCCAGGGAAAGCAGAGGGAGAACAAAATGTCAGACAAGAAGCTTCGCGCCGCCTTCGCCATCGCCGGCGCGTTTGCAGCGGCCTGCTCGCTGGCCGAAACGGCGCAGGCCGCGAAATCCGAGGAGAAGTGCTTTGGCGTGTCCTTGAAGGGCAAGAACGATTGTGCGGCTGGCCCCGGAACGAGCTGCGCGGGAACGTCGAAGACGGATTATCAGGGCGGCGCATGGAAATATGTTCCGAAGGGCACCTGCACGTCCATCGTGACGCCGAAGGGCAAAGGCAGCCTCGAGCCCATCGCCGACTAAGGCCGCATGGAGACGCGTTCCACCCCCGAGCGTAGAAGCGAATATCCGGCGTCCTCGCTGCCAGCTCGCGCGGGGGCGGGATTCAAGAGCGCGCATTTCGCCGACATCGAAGCCGCCGCGCCCGGCGTCGGCTTCTTCGAAATCCACGCCGAAAATTACATGGGCGCCGGAGGACCGCCGCACGCTCAGCTGATGCGATTGCGGCGGGACTTTCCGCTGTCGATCCATGGCGTCGGCTTGTCGATCGGCGGCGCCGAGCCTCTCGACCGAGAGCACCTTCGCCGCGTGAAATCTCTTGTCGATCGCTATGCGCCGGCCGCCTTCTCGGAACATCTCGCCTGGTCAACGCAAGGCGGGCGCTTTCTGAACGATCTGCTGCCACTGCCCTATAATTCGACGACTCTGGCGCATGTGGTCGCGCATGTGGATGAAATTCAGGAGACGCTCGGCAGGCCGATACTGCTTGAAAATCCCGCGGCCTATCTGCGGTTCCAATCCTCGGACTATTCCGAGATCGACTTCTTGCTCGAGATCGCGCGCCGCACGGATTGCCGGCTGCTGCTCGACGTGACCAACGCCTATGTCAGCGCGACGAATCTCGACTTTTCCGCCGAGGACTATATCGACGCGTTCCCGATGTCCTACGTCGAAGAAATTCATCTCGCCGGATACGCCGAGGATGCCGACGAGATCGGCGATCTTCTGCTGATCGACGCCCATTGCGCGCCTGTGCAGCAAGGGGTTTGGCGTCTCTACGATCGCGCCCTGACGCGGCGCGGACCGGTCGCGACGCTGATCGAATGGGACAATGACATTCCGCCATGGCCGCTGCTCCTGGAGCAAGCCACGCATGCGGAGCAGTTTCTCAAGAGCAGACGGCGTGCCGCCGTAGATGACGCGGGATCGGAGGCGCTTCATGACGGCGTCGGTTGATTTCGATCAAGGCGCGTTTGTCCGCGCGTTGCTCGATCCCGAACTGCCAACGCCGAACGGGCTTGAAGCGCGCCGCGGCCTGCAGCCGGAGCGGCGCTTCGCGGTCTATCGCAACAATGTGTGCGTTGGACTGGTCGACGCGCTGGCGGAGCGCTTTCCGGTTTGCCGGCAACTGGTCGGCGATGAGTTTTTCCGCGCCATGGCGCGATGCTATGTGCGCGACTTGCTTCCGCGCACGCCGATGCTCTTCGACTATGGGAACGATTTTGCGGACTTCGTTTCAAGCTTCGAGCCAGCGCGCGAGGTTCCTTACCTCGCGGATGTCGCGCAGCTCGAATATGCCGTCGGCCAATCCTATCACGCCGAGAACGCCGCGCCGCTGTCAATGGACGCGCTTCGCGCCCTTCCATTCGATCGACTGGCCGGCGCGACGGCCGAATTGCATCCATCGACGCATGTCGTCGCGTCGCAATATCCGATCGTTTCGATCTGGCGACGCCACATGTCGGATGATGACGCGGCGCAGCTGGAATTGGACCATGGCGAAGAGGCGCTCGTTGTTCGGCCTCACCTGACGATTAACGTCACAGCGCTTCCCGTCGGCGGATCGGCCTTCGTGCGTGCGCTTGAGCGCGGAGAAGCATTCGGACAGGCCGTCGATGCGGCGAGCGGCTTAACGCCGGAGTTCGATTTGACGGCCTGTTTGCAGGCGCTTTTCCTTGCGGAGGCGTTTCTCGCCGTCAACGTCTCACACTAGCGAAATTTCGTCGCCCGGCCTGCTTGACGATCGTGATGGAGATTGAGACGCAATGAATATCATAACAACGATTGCGCGCTGGATGGATGCTATCCCTTATTCTCTCATCGCGCTTTTTCTTCGGATTGTCGCCGCTCATCCATTCTTCGTTTCAGGCCAAACCAAGATCGAAGGGCCGACCGTCGGCGGCGAACTCTTCGGCCTGGATCTGTCGTTCCAAATCCCGACGGCGGTGCGCGACTCGACCTTCGCCCTGTTTGCCGATGAATATAAGGTCCCGCTCATTTCGCCGACGGTCGCCGCCTATGTGGCGAGCGGCGTCGAATTCGTCCTGCCGCTGCTGCTTGTTCTCGGGCTTCTGACGCGTTTATCGGCGTTTTGCCTTCTGATGATGACCATGGTCATTCAGATCTTCGTCTACCCTGACGCATGGTGGACGGTCCATGCCTACTGGGCAGCGATTCTCGTCGTGTTGATCGCGCGCGGACCCGGCGTGATCTCCCTGGATCATCTGCTGTTTCGGCGACGGTCGGCATAGAGGCTGGTTCACAGGGGCGTAGTTGCCGCCGCTGTCACGCTCTTAGGGTTGATCGACATAGATGACGATGCCGGTCTGCTGGGGCGCCGTGTGCGCATGCGCGAGCCCAACGCCCACGCCGAAGAAAATGACCGAACCAAGGATCGCTCCGATGATCTTACCGCTGAACTTCGACATAATGTCCTCCTGTCATTTGATAAAAGGACATTAGCGGATGAATACCTGAGCGAATGTGCGCCCCCGCACGCGCTGCGACTTGGGTCAGCTCCCCCAAATTGGAGCGCAGGTTTGGCCTCGCCACAGAAGCCCAATGGTCGGGTTCTCGGCGGCGCGAGCGCGGCGTCGGCGTTTCTTTACAAGCGCGAAAGCTCGTCTCAGCCGCGATCCAACCACACGCCGAGGATCGCCCCGCCGATGGCGCCGGCGACGGCGCACATGAATCCGACGGGAAGTCCTGCAACGGCGACGCCCAAACCCGCCGCGAGCGCCGCGCAGATTCCGGCGAAGGCGATTGGGGTCGTCCCATGAATGGCGTCAGATGCGCCCGCGTATGTCCTGGCGAATTTTCGTGGCTTGGCCATTGTCCGTTCCTCGCTTGCGTCCAGGCCGTCGCCTGATGTCGCTTGCAAGAGCAGATAGGACGCCGCGGGCCAAAAAGGCGCGCCCGCCGATACGGCTGGCCGTTATATCATCAGGGATTTCTGGAGCTTGGCCGCGCAGCGCTTTTCCGCGTCAGCCAAATTCGCCCCCGACGGAAGACCGCCGGGGGCGAAACCGAGTTTAGGCCGAGACCTGCAACTGGTCGGCCGACGATTTGCCGCTGCGCCGATCGATGGCGATTTCGTACGTGACCTTTTGGCCTTCCGCGAGGCCAGACAGGCCTGCGCGTTCAACCGCACTGATATGGACGAAGACGTCGGGGCCGCCGGACTCCGGCTGGATAAAGCCAAAGCCCTTTTGGGCGTTGAACCACTTTACGGTGCCTGTCTGCATGAGATGTCCTTTCAAGAACAGGGTTCCGCGCCGCACGACATGCGCGGCGCGTTTCGGGATCGAAGTTCTGGAGAGGAAGTCAGGAGCCGACGCGCCAAGGGAGCGAAAGCAAGATCGTTCGGCCGAAATTCGATAGGCGATACTTAGCCCGTATGGACGAAAATACAAGCGGTGACGCAAGCGGCATCGCGCCATTGGAGCGCGTCGCCAAACATGGAGCCGAAGTAGACCTGGGAGCAGAGAGGCCTCAAAGGCTTCGCTTTCGGCGGTCGCTGAATCGGCAGGGCCTTGCTGTCCTTATGCGGTCCATGGCGCCCCGGTCAGGCGGCGCGAGGCGTAAGTCCAAGCCATTGTGAAACGCCGGGTAAGGAGCGCCGCGCGATGGCTTCAAAGCCGAGGACCAGAATCAATGAGACGCCGAGGGTGGGCAGAAAAACGCCTATGACCAAGATCAACAAGACGAGAGCCGGCGCCCAACGCGGCGGCGCTGCGAGCGCCGGCGGGGCGCCCAATGCGCCTTTCGAGCGACGCCGCAGCCACATCAGCATCGACGTCACGACGAGTGTCAGAAAAGACAAAGCCGTGAATAGGCCAAGCACTTGATTTGCGACGCCGAAAAGATGACCCTCATGCGCCGCGACGCCGACGCCAACGACTTTGTCTATGAGCGGCTTGCCGGAAAAATCTTCGCGCCTGACCACGTCGAAGCTTGTCGGGTCAACATGTAGCGTCTCGCGAAGCGGCCGATTTTGCGATTCCGAGCGCACCAGCCAATTGGCGTTCTTGGGGGATGGCGGCGCCAACATCACGGGATCAGCGAGACGTGCGCTTAGAGCAACCGCGGCGACCCGGTCGAAACCTACGATGCGCGCCGGCGCCGGACCTTGCGTCATGGTTGAATGGCCTTCATGGCCTTCATGGCCTTCACGGGCTCCATGCTCACTCGCGGCCTCGGCGAGCGCCTGGGGCGCGGACTGAAAAGCCGCGACGCGCTGCGCCTTCGCCGAGTTCGGCCCAGTGGTCCAATCCATTTTGACCTGCTGCTGAGGCGTGATCCCCCGCGACCAGCGAAACGCTTCGCCCCACACCTTCGTCCAGGGCAAACCGGAGACGAGCAAAAACAAGGCGAAGAATGAAACATAGAGACCCGTGACCGCGTGCAAATCGCGCAGAAACGGCCGGCCCTTTCGCGGGTATAATACTCCCGCCACGCCAATTGAATTGCGTGGCCACCAAAGATAGAGCCCCGTCAATATCATCACGATGGCCCAAGCCCCGGCAAGTTCGAGCACAATTGCGCCGGCGTCGCCAAGGAGCATGGAGCCGTGAATGTCATGCATAAATGTCGAAAGACGCCATTTCTCGGCATCGACTTTGAGAATCTCAAGCGTATCCTGGCGGACGAGCACGCGTTGCTCTTGCCCCTGCGCGTCGACGACATGCACCCGCGCGGCGTCCGAGGGATCGTTTCGAAGTTCAAGACCCTTGATGCGAGAATGCGGGACAGCGGCGAGAGCCGCTTCGACCTGATCGTCGAGACTACGCGCGGGGGCGGAAAGCGACATATGGCTGTATGGCCTGTCGAAAAAGGCGTCGATCTGCGGCTTGAACAGATAGACCGACCCAGACAAGGCGAGGATCGTTACGAAGGGCAGGCAAAAGAGCCCAGCATAGAAATGCCACCGCCAAATCATCCGGTAGGACGTAGCGGCGCTCAGCCTGCTGTTTACTGCCTCTTGTTCTGAGAGGGGCATCGTCGACATGTTGGCCTCCTATGCGCTTGGATGTCAGATCCGTGATCCGCCTCGCGCAGAGCGAAATTATGCTGCGACTCTTGCTCAATGCAAACCCTGAGAGGGGCTCGCAGGCGTTTCAGCCGCGAAACGAAACTTTGACGCTCGGCGTCACGGAAGCAATCAGCCTCGGGTCATGGCCTCCGATCTGCGCCGGCGCGGAGAGATCGCCTTCGGCGCCTCGCGCGCGGCGGGATGCCTTCGGTCGAGTGCGAGATGCGTCAGCGGAGCGACAAATACGCGCGTGCGTGCGTCGCCTTCGATCGTGAACTGGCACATGATATTTTCACCGTGGTCGCTCGAGAACACGTTGACGATACGCAGTGTCGGCGAGGTCGATCCGATGATTTGCCTCGATTGCAGGTAGCCAAGAAGCGGCTGTCTCACATGCGCAGACGCCGGCAGGCTTCTTCTCAGCCGTTCGACAAATGGGTGTGCTTCACGATCAAACTTAATCATAGGCTTCCTCTTAAGGGAAAGGGCCGCAACGCCACGAAATCAACTTGTCCGCGCCAATCGGCTTCAGCGAATCGTAGTCGCGCCTCGCCTGCAATTCGTTCAGCGGTCGAACGCCGACGCAACGTATGCTCGCGCAATCGCGAAGTTACGGAGTCGCCAGCGCCGCTAAACTACGGCGCCGACTTCTCTAATTCAGGCGCCGACTGCGCGCATCGCCCATTTAAAACGCGACTCTTATCGTGCCCATTGCGTTGAACGGGGCGCCTGGATAGATGCTGAGTCTTGGCGTGGAGAAGTTGTTGTCCACGGATTCGAAATATCGGGTATTAGCGAGATTGCGCAGATTGAGTTGCGCGGTCACGTCGT
>VGEB01000117.1 GCA_016869435.1 Alphaproteobacteria bacterium
CTAGTGCTGGATCGATCAATCGTTGCAGGAAAAGACGGTCAAGTTGATATTCGTAATTTTCGTACCAAAGGTGACCTCTCCATCGATAATACGGTCGTATACACAGGCGTTCGGATTAGAAGGTCAGAAATATCTGGCTCCCTGTACGGCGAGCGAGCGTTTCTCAACAAATTGGAGATTGGAGATTCCGTAATTAAGGGATCAGCAAAATTGGATCATTCGTTTATTTTGGAAACGTTAAATCTTGAGAACATATCTGTTGACGGCGATCTTGATATATCAACGAGCTATTTTTCTACGCTCGAAGTATTGAAATCCAAGATCGATGGCGTTCTTGATCTGAGCCGCAGCCAGGCCCGTTGCACTTTTGACGTGCGCAAAAACACCATCGGGGACATGATCGCCGTGCAGCTTGGCTTTGGGGCCGCAAATGTTTCTGCGGACGGTGAAACAACGGGTCCTTATTCTTTCAAGGCCATTTCTGATCACAAAGGGTTCGGCCGCCCGGCCTTTCTGAAATCCGGCAAGCGCGACATCGATCCGTTCGACAGGTTTTCTGATACCGCCGCGGAAAACGGCACAAGACCGCTTGTTCAATTGAACAGTCAATGTGAAAATGATCGGTCCTTGCGCGCGGGAACATTTCTTCTTGTCGATAACGATATTAAAGCTTCGCTATGCATTCGCTCATTCAACTGGTTCACGCACGAAACCAACGTCAATAGAAACTTAAAGAGCAATATCTATTTGAGCGAAGATGTCATCGATGGCGCTGCGTGGCTGGATTTTGTCGGCCAGCAAAATCAGTCAAACAATGGATCCGAGCAGCAGCTTGCGGGCCTCAGTAAGCCAGACGTGAGCATATTCAACGTCAAGGCAAGAACTCTGGTACTCAACTTCGGTTTTACCGCGCTCCAGGAGGCTACGTTACATGTCAGCGGGCTGCACTTTGAACACATTTATGGTTCGCAGGCAGACTGCGAGACGGCTTTATCAATAAGAAGTTCGCGCGACTTAAGAGTGAGAGCAGTCGACAAACCAAGCTCAAGCGCCGGTGATCGCTCGACAGACTCACTCAATTTTCCGCCCCAACTTCGGTTGCCTGACACAGATCAAGTCATTGCCTGGATAAACAAGAATTCATTTTCGGGCACGCAGCAGCCGTTCGCCGAATTTGTCGGCGTTTTTGAGCGCGAAGGGAATTCGGAAGCGGCAAAAAATCTGCGTATCAGCGCCGCGAACGCAGCCTTTAAAGCAAGCGGCTGCAACCTTTTGCCGTCCTTTTTTAGGGGAGGGGGCCCCTGTCGCCTCGCAAACGAGTCCAATCAGGGCGCACAACGAACCACAGAACGTTCCATGTTCGGACAAATTTTCATTGATGTGGTCCAGTGGTTCGAAAAAGCGGTGCTGGTTCTCATCGATGCGATCCTGTGGCTGTTGGCCGATCACGGCTACAGGCCGGAGAGAATCGGATGGTTCGTTTTTGGAACGCTGCTGTTCTTTATGCTGACGCTCTTCCCATTGTGGCTGGGCATCGTCGGCTATGCCGTCAAGAGCCGTCCCGATAAAGTAAAACCAATAGGGCTGGTATTCTTGTTCGATCGATTACTGCCCGCATATCGGCTTCGAGAAGAGAATTACGACATCGCTTACTACTATGTGCTACCTAAGAAAGGCGAAAATCGAAATTGCGCCATAATGAATTACCGTCAATTAAGCTGGATTGTTGCGGAAGCCAATGAACGCGAGACAGAGCGAGCGGAAAAATGGCTCGACATATTGAGATTCTTGGGTTTGGTGTTCACCATCTTTATCATTGCGGCAATTAGTAAGCTCGCCCGGTGAAAACGCTTGTCAACTCACGTTTCTTGAGTTCGAAGACGCCTTCCCGCGTCGCACCAGATCCGCGCCGGCGTTGGGCGCGAGCCGCAGGAATTGCGTGACGGCGATCGTGGAAATCGCCGCGACGACAAGAAACGCCGGCGTGAAGTCAGCCGCCTGCAGCGCGCCGCCGCCACGCAGCGCGCGCGACGCCTCCAACGCCGCAGCGCCGATAGCGACGCCCGTCGACAGCGACAATTGCTGCGCGACGGAGGCGAAGCTCGTCGCGCGACTCATCGCGTCCTGATCGACGTCGGCGTAGGCGATGGCGTTAAGCGCGGTGAACTCCAGCGAACGGAAAAAGCCGCCGACGAGCAAGGCGCCCATGATGAGCAGATGCGGCGTCGCCGCCGAAAAAGTAGCGCAGAGGGCGAGAAAGCTCGCGCAGATGAGCGCATTGACGATCAGCACCCGCCTGAAGCCGAACATTCGCAGGATCGGCTGCGCGGTGGTCTTCATCGCGATCGCGCCCGCCGCTGCGATGAAGGTCAGAAGACCCGACTCATAGGCTGAGAGTCCAAAACCCACTTGCAGCAGGAGCGGCAGCAGGAATGGCGTCGCGCCAAGTCCGATGCGAAACAGGAAGCCGCCGAAGACCGCCGCGCGAAATGTCGGGATGCGCAAGAGATCGAGATCGACGATCGGATAGGGCGCCCGTTTGGCGTGACGGATATAGGCGAAGAGCGCCGCAGTGCCGAAGGCGACGATCATCGCCACGACCGGCGTCGGCGCAAAGCCGCGTCCGGCGATGGTGAAGCCGAAGACGAGGCAGGAGAGGCCGACGCCCGAAAGAATCGCGCCGGCGATGTCGAGCGGCGGCGTCCATTCCTCGCGCAGATCCGGAATGAATCGCGTGACAAGCGCGACGCCGAGCACGCCGATCGGCACATTGATCCAGAAAATGTAGCGCCACTCAAAATAGGTTGCGATGAAGCCGCCGACGGGCGGACCGATCATCGGCCCGATCAGCGCGGGGATCGTGAGATAGGCCATTGCGCGCACCAGGTCCTCGCGGGCCGCGGTGCGCAGCAGCAGGAGCCGTCCGACCGGCGTCATCATCGCGCCGCCGAGCCCCTGCACGATCCGGAAGACGACGATGGCGCCGAGCGAATTGGACAGGCCGCAAAGGATCGAGCCGAAAGTGAAGACGATGATCGCGGCCCGAAAGACGCGGCGTGCGCCGAAACGATCGGCGGCCCAGCCGGACAGTGGGATGAAGACCGCAAGCGAGAGCAGATAAGAGGTCAGCGCGAGTTTCAGCGCCACCGGATCTTCGTGAAGATCGGCCGCCATCGCCGGCAGCGCCGTGGCGAGCACCGTGCCGTCGAGCTGCTCCATGAACAGCGCGGTGGCGATGATCAGCGGCGTGACGAAGTAGGACAACGCGTTCAGCCTCTTCCCAAGCGCGTTGCGTCAAGCTCGACGATCGTGGCGTCGCGTCGCGTCAAATGAGCTTCAATCCCCTGAAGCTTGCATGGCCGTGACGGCCGACGATGAGATGATCGTGGATCGTGATGCCGAAGGGCTGGGCGATCGCGGCGATGTCCTTGGTCATGCGTATGTCCGCGGCTGACGGCGTCGGATCGCCGGAAGGATGATTATGCGCGAGTATCAGCGCGCTCGAACCGAGCTCCAGCGCGCGCCTGACGATTTCGCGCGGATAGACCGGCGTATGGTCGATCGTTCCGACTCCCTGGACCTCATCGGAGATCAGCGCGTTGCGCTTGTCGAGGAACAGGATGCGGAACTCTTCGCGCTCGGCGAAGGCCATTGCCGTTCGGCAATAGTCGAGCACCTCCATAAAGGATGAGAGCACGGGACGCTTCTGCAAGGCGCCGCGCGCCAGGCGTTTCGCCGCGGCCTCGACAAGCTTGATTTCGACGATCGCCGCTTCGCTGAGGCCGTCGATTTCGCGGAGCCGCTCGGGCCGCGCCGCGACGGTCTCGGCGTAGGAGCCAAAGCGGGCGATCAAGGCCTTGGCGAGCGGCTTGACGTCGCGCCGGGCAATCGCGCGGAACAACAGCAGCTCCAGCATTTCGTAATCGGCGAGGGCAGCCTCGCCCGCATCCATGAAGCGATCGCGCAGACGCTGCCGATGACCATGATAATGTGGCGCGCAATCGCGCAGGCCCGAGCCTTCGCCTGAAGCGGCGTCAGCCGCCTTTTTCATGCGTCGGCGTGCGCGGCTGAGGGATTGTCGAGCCCCGCCGGCGACTTGGTGAAGACTTCGACGCCCGTTTCCGTGACGGCGACCGAATGTTCGAACTGCGCGGAAAGCGAGCGGTCGCGGGTAACCGCCGTCCAGCCGTCCGACAAAATCTTCACTTGCGAGCGGCCGAGATTGATCATCGGCTCAATGGTGAAGAACATGCCCGGGCGCAGCGCGACGCCTTCGCCCTTCACGCCATAATGCAAAATATTCGGCTCGTCGTGGAAAACGCGCCCAAGACCATGGCCGCAAAAATCGCGGACGACTGAACAGCGCTCGCTCTCGGCATAGTGCTGAATCGCGGCGCCGATATCGCCGGTCGTCGCGCCAGGCTTGACGGCCGCGACGCCGCGCTGCAGCGCCTCATAGGTCACGTCGATCAGCCGCTGCGCCCGCCGCGGAATCTCGCCGACCGCGAACATCCGGCTGGCGTCGCCGTGCCAGCCCTCGACGATCAACGTCACGTCGATATTGACGATGTCGCCTTCGCGCAGCGGCTTGTTGTCCGGCACGCCGTGGCAGACGACATGATTGATCGAGGTGCAGATCGATTTCCGATAGCCACGATAGTCGAGCGGCGCCGGATAGGCGCCGTGCGCCATGGCGAAGTCGAAAACGAGATTGTCGAGCGCCTGCGTGGTCACGCCCGGCCGGACATGCTCGACCAGCATGTCCAGCGCTTCCGCCGTCAGCCGCCCAGCGGCGCGCATGCCCTCGAAATCCCCGGGACTGTGAAGCTTGATTTGCCCGCTCTTGCGTGCGGCGGGCGCGAGATGGGAGTCGATAAAGGTCATCGAGGGCGGCGGCTCGGCTTTCATTGGCGAAGTTTATCCCACAAGGTAATGGTTTGAGATGGCAACGCAAGGCTTGCCCGCTCTCTTCCGAGCCGCCTTGAGGGAAGCCGCGCCGCGAGACGAGCGGCGCGGGGTTGGCGTTCACGGCCGCCATGGTCATAATCGGCCGGAGGGAGGCCGGCGATGGCGCAGGAAAGGGCAGGCGACAGGCCGGCGAGCGCGGCGGTTCTCGTGATCGGCGACGAAATCCTGTCTGGCCGCACGCAGGACGTGAACACAGGCTATATCGCGAAATATCTTGCGCAGATCGGCGTCGATCTTCGAGAGGCGCGAACCGTGCCCGACGATGTGGAGGCGATCGTCGAGGCGCTGAACGCGCTGCGCGTCCGTTATACCTATGTCTTCACGACGGGCGGCATCGGCCCGACCCATGACGACATCACCGCCGACGCCGTCGCCCGCGCCTTCGGCGTCGACATCGACGAGGACCCGCGCGCCATCGCTCTGCTGAGGGAACGCTTTTCCGAAACCGAGCTCAATCGCGCGCGCCGGCGGATGGCGCGGATTCCCAAGGGCGCGGAGCTGATTTTCAACGCCATCTCCAAAGCGCCGGGATTCTGGATTGGCAATGTCGTCGTCATGGCCGGCGTGCCGATGATCATGCAGAACATGATGGACGTGGTCGGCCCGCAGCTTGCGGCCGGGCCCCGGGTGCTCGTCGAAACGGTCGAGGCGAACGGCGTTCCGGAAGGCGCCTATGCCGAAGCGTTGGAAGCGATCGCGCGCGATCATGAAGGGGTGAGCGTTGGGTCCTATCCCGCCTTCACAAGCGGCGGGATCAGAAATCAGATCGTGCTGCGCAGCCGAGACTCGGCGCTTCTGTCCCGCGCGACGGCGGCGGCGCGGGCGATGATCGAATCGCTCTTCAAGGAACTGGCGCGTTGACGTGACCGCGGAGGCTCGAAGCAGATGTACGGGTCCGACAAAATCTTTCCGGTCTCCTGGGACATGTTTCATCGCGACGCGCGGGCGCTGGCCTGGCGTCTCGCCGCCATCGGCGGATTTTCGGCGATCGTGGCGGTGACGCGCGGCGGTCTCGTGCCTGCCGCCATCGTGGCGCGCGAACTCGGCATAAGGGTCGTCGAAACCGTTTGCGTCGCGAGTTATCACGAGGAAACCGAGCGCGACGAAGTCCAGGTGCTGAAGCCTTTGACCGAAGCGATATTGGCGCGGCCAAGCGCCGAAGTGCTGATCATCGACGATCTCGTCGACACCGGCGCGACGGCGAAGGCGGTGCGCGACATGCTGGCTGACGCGCATTTCGCCACTGTCTACGCCAAGCCGCAGGGCCTCCCGATGGTCGACACATTCATCACTGAAGTCTCGCAGGACACCTGGATTTTCTTTCCCTGGGATACGGGATTGTCGTTTCAGGCGCCGATCGGCAAGCCGGACGCCAAGCCGGACGCCAAGCCGAGGCGGCGGATATAACCGCTTGGCGTTCGATCGCGGCGCCGCCTATATACGAGCGGTTTGCGGGCGTGGCGAAACTGGTAGACGCAACGGACTTAAAATCCGTAGGGCCGCAAGGCCTGTGCCGGTTCGATTCCGGCCGCCCGCACCAGAACGCTGCCGCAATGTGGCCGGGTAGCGAATGCGCCACGCCGATCAGGGCTGAGCGCCTTCTTTGTAGGCGGCGCCCGTCGACGCGAAGCCGCAGGCATGCCGCAGCTTCTTCCGAATATATTTGGATCGCGAACGAGATCAGGTCGAGAAGGACGAGCTTCTCCCGTGAACGCGACTTCTACTGCCGCCGTTTTGCTGGATCACGCTGCATTGGGCGGAATCGCTTGAACGCAGATAACGGGATCGTTTCCAGATGTTCGGAGCGCGCTCTATGCGAAAAACCGGTTCCCACTTTTTCGCAGCGCGCTCTGGCGGCGCGCATCAGCGCTCCATGATCGCCAGAACCGATTCGAGCGGCCCCGATCCGACTGTCAGTCCCCCGTTGAAGGGATTGTCGAGCGCGGCGATGAGAAAAACCACCGACCCGAGAAACAGTCCCATCGCGCTGCTTAGGATCAGATGGACATGGAGCTCCATGTCGAAGAGCCACATGAGGCTAATCAACAGAATGCCGCCGAGACAGACCACCCACCATAGCTCAGTCGGTATGCCGTCCTCGCCTGCGGCGATGAGATAGCGGCGATGCTCGACGAGCGCGTTCAATCGGCCGAATGCCTCCGTCTGAATCACCTCCTCGCTCTTGAGCGTCGGCTGAAAATTCATGATCAGCGCGAACAGTGCGTTCAATGCCGGCGACGACGAATGAGGATTCTGCGGAACATCGGGCGGCGGATGAACGGCGTCGATCGCCTCGCGCGCATAGGCGCGCAGCTTTTCCTGCAGCTCGTCGCGGATCGGCGGCGGAAGTCCGCCAAAATCCTTATGGAGGGCGGCAATCGCCGACGCCTCCTTGGAAACGACATCCTTGACGGCGGAGAAGTCCTGATAGGCCTCGACCGCGACCAATCCCAATAGAATTCCGTAGAGCGCGGCGAACGCCGCCAGCGTCAGCCCGACCATTTCATTGGCGTTGCGACGCCCGTGTATCCACGAGTGTATGAGCCGCTGAAAAAGAAAAACGCCCAACCAGGTGAGACCCAGGGCGCTCAGGCAAAACAGCGCCGCCATTTGCGCGATGGACAGATGCTTGAACAGATCGGGCACCGGCGCCTCCTTTTTCGGCGGCATTAGCCCGTCTTATTCACCGAGGGCCTGATTTTGGGCTGGCGAGTGTGGTGTAAGATACTGATTTAGTGTATGGATTGGTTGCTGACGCCGATCCGTTCACGCCATCGCATCGAAGCCACACCCGCCATGC
>VGEB01000118.1 GCA_016869435.1 Alphaproteobacteria bacterium
TAAAAATGTTGCGATGCAAAAATCATCGGATGCCAGGGTGAGGCTTAACCCGCGGGTAACTGCCGGCCCTTAGTCTATCAAACCGTCACTTTTGGCGCGGCTGGGCGGTTGCGTGAACAATAGTGAAGTGAAGGGACGCGTTTATGGTGAGATCGAGTCTGTCGGGCAATCTGTCGCGGTCCCGCTCCGTGGCGGCAGGCGCCGCCACGATCGTGGCGCTCCTCGCGATGTCCGCGGCCCCTGCGGAAGCGCGTCGGGGCTGGCGTCACCACCATCAGCACATCGAATTCAGTGAGCGCGTCTCGGCCGCACGGACGCGGGCGAACGCGGCCGGCGACGCCATCATCGGCGAACATCGCGGCTTTTCGGCCATTGTCGTCGACGCCAACAGCGGTCACACGCTTTATTCGCGCTCCGAACATGAACTGCGCCATCCTGCGTCGGTCACGAAGGTGATGACGCTCTATCTTTTGTTCGAGCAACTCGAGAGAGGGCGGTTGCGCCTGGATTCGCCGCTCATGATTTCCCAGCACGCGGCCGCGCAGGCGCCGACGAAGCTGGGCCTGCGTCCCGGCCAGACCATCAGCGTGGACAATGCGATCAAGGCGGTCGTCACCAAATCCGCAAACGACATCGCCTGCGCGATCGCAGAAAACGTCGCGGGCGATGAGCATAGTTTCGCGCAATTGATGACGCATAGGGCGTACGCGCTTGGCATGCGCAACACTCATTACGAGAACGCGTCAGGTCTTCCCGATCCGAACCAGGTGACGACGGCCTATGATCTCGCAGTGCTCGGACGCGCGATCCAGGACCGCTTTCCGCGCTACTACCGCTACTTCTCGACGCCGAGCTTCGCCTACAACGGCGAAGTGCATCGAAACCACAATCATCTGCTCGGCCAGGTCGAAGGCATGGACGGCATCAAGACCGGCTATACGCGCGCGTCCGGCTTCAATCTGCTGACCTCCGTGCGCCGCCATGGGCGCCACATCGTCGCGGTGGTGATGGGCGGCAAGACGGCCTATGCGCGCGACCGCACCATGGCGGGGCTCATCCAAGAAAATATTGACGGCGGCTCTTCCGTCAGAACTGCGGCGGCGATAGCCGAGGACCCTCGCGCCGGCGACGTTCAGGAACGGGCGGCTGACGACCGTCGTCCGCAGCGCGCCAAGCTCGCCGCGGAACCCGTTCGGCAGACCGCCGCCCCGGAGCGATTGGCCTATGCCGAGCCCCAGGAAAGCGTCGCCGAAGAGCCTGAGCCTTTCAACCGCCGGCTGTCCACTCCAGTCCCGGCGGCGGAAATTCCTTCGCAGGAAAGCGCCGCGCGACCCGCAGTCCGCCCAGCCTTCGTTTCCGGGGGTCAAAAACAGGCGGCCGGCGCCGCCGACGCCGAGCGCAAGGGCGCATCTCCGGCAGGAAAGGGGCGCGTAGCGGCGACGCCGGTCGCCGCGCGCGACGGTTCGACGGCGGGCGGCGGGCACAAGATCGACGTTACGCCCGTCTCCACGACGCCTTCCGCCATCCGCGCCCCCGCCTTGAGAACGCTCGTCGCCAAGACTGACGCCAATCGCCCGACGCGGCCGGGCTGGATGATTCAAATCGGCGCCACCGAGGACCAGGAAAAGGCCAATCAATTGCTTGCGCGCGCGCGCAGCCAGCTTCAGGGCTTCCCCGCCACCGCAACCGCGTTCACCGAGAAGGTGCAGAAGGGAACCGGAATGCTTTACCGCGCGCGTTTCGCGGGACTTGAGGAGGAGACCGCGCAATCCGCCTGCAAGGTCCTTAAGCGCTCTGGTTTCGCCTGTTTCACGACGAAGAACTGATTTGCGACATGTCCACGACCTGGGACCACGATTACCGCAGCGAACGTCGAGCCTCAGTGCTGGTGACGCCGCATCAGGACTTCCTTGGCTTCATTCACCCGGGCCGCAAGATCCGTCGTCCCGCCAAGATCTGGATGAAGTTTTTTCATCAAATCGCGATGGGCGCGGGCAATGTCCGCTATGGGAGCGCCGCGCTTGAGTCCAAGGATTTCGTACGCCTCATCTTCGGAAATCGCTCCCGGACGACGCGCGCCGCCCTCGCCCGCGCGGAAGCCCCCAGAGTCCGCGTGCGCATCGCTTGCCGAACGCCAGCCGGAAAACCGGCGGTCAAGATAAGCCTCTAGGAGCCTCGCGCCGTCAGGGTCGTCGCGGCGGCAAACGTCGTAAAGTTCGAAGAGCGCCGGACGCGCTAGCGAATCGAGGTGCGCGCCCTCGTGCTGGCCGGCGAGAACGACGCCCCGTATCGCGCCGGTCGAGTGGTCGAGCTCCATTTCGATCATCGCCGACCGCACCCGTGACACGCCTCCGGCGCCGGCGTTTCGGAAGCCGAGCAGTCGGCCGCCTCCCAACCCCATGAGCCAAATCCCAAAACCAAGAAGCGCCATGCCGAGGTCGAGGCGTCCGCGCGCGAGAAGCAAAGCGCCCAGCGCCAACGCAAGAAAGCCTCCGCCGCGCTTGAGAAGGACGGCCAGCAGCGCCGGCGAGGTTTTGGTGTAAGCGTTGAGCGCCATTATCGTCAGGACCAACGCGACAAGTCCGATCAGAATGGCCATGCTCTTTTCCTCAACCGATCTGGGACAGGAGCAGTCGCGCTGCGCCCTCGCCTTCGCCGGCGCGCCGCTCCAACTCCAATCTGCCGCCGACGGCGTAAGCAGCCGCGGCGGCCAGCAATTCCGCTAAGCGGCGCGGCGCGGAGGCGTCGAACGCCGCATAGGCGCCGCCCGTCAAGCGGGCGATTTCGCGATAGGCATGTCTCACATTCGCGTCCTGGCCCTCCTGGAACATGAAGGCCTTGACGCCGAGCAATCCGAGTTCGCCCGCCGTCGCCGCCAATGTGTCGAGCCGCTCCTCCATGGCGTCGCCGATAAAGACGAGCGCGCCGACGCGAGCGCTGCGGGATTCCTTAAGCGCGTGGCCTAAGACCTTGCCGATCTGCGTGCGTCCGCCTTGGCAACTGATCCGCGACATCAAGGCGCCCAGTCCCTCTCCTGCGGAAACGAAGCGCGACGCGCGGCATTCTCCGAAACCGCGAAAATAGACCAGCTGCACGTCGAGCCCGCCCTGGGCGGCGGTTGTGCGAAACATTTCGCCCTGAATCGACTGCGCCATGTCCCAGGTCGACTGCCTGCTCATCGTCGCGTCCAGCGCGAAGATCAGCCGCCCGCGCGAACTGTCCGTCGCGACGCTCCTGGCCTTGTCGAGGAAGGCGTCGATCGGCCCCGATTGAACGGAGCCTCGAGTTGTCGGCGGCTTAGATGAATGATCGCCCACTGTGGTTCACGTCGTTTCTTTGACGTTCTCATTAAAATCGGCCGCGCGCTCTGATAAACAAGAGGCTTGGCGCGCGACCACAAGATAGGCGCTTTCGATGCGCCCTGCGAGGATTCGATGCCGATCCACAGCGAAGAATTTTCTGTTCCGAGCGGGGCCCCGCTGACGGCTACGGTTGGATGGACGCGCATCGCGGCCTTGCCCGCGGAAGACAGCGCCCGAGTCCAGTCCTTGATGCAGGCTTTCGCCGAAGAGCTGATTCAGAGCGGCGTGCGGGTCGGCGGCGTGACGCAGATGCGGGTCGCGGAGCGATCGGGGATCGTGCTGCGCGACGTCGCCACTGGCGACTCTTATGCGATTTCGCAGGATCTTGGCCCCGGCTCTGTCGCCTGTAATCTCGATACGAGCGAATTGGCGCTCGCCTGCGCCGCGATCGAGCGCGCGGCCCGCAGCGGCGCGCAACTGATCGTGATCAGCAAGTTCTCCAAGCAGGAGGCGGGGCGCGGCGGGCTCTGCGACGCCTTCCGGGCGGCGATGGCCGCGCGCGTTCCGGTGATCGCAGCGGTGTCGCCGCACTACCGCGAGGAATGGCGCGCTTTCGCCGGGCCGCTGGCCGAAGACGTCGCGCCCGAGCGCGAGGCGCTTGCCGATTGGTGGCAGAAAACCAAGTTGGCCGGTTCGGAAGGGACGTCTATCTGACGGGCGGCGCGTACATCAGGCCGCCCTTGCTCCACAAAGCGTTCAGCCTTCGCTCCATACCGAAGGGCGCCCCCTGCCCGAGGTTTCGCTCGAATACGTCGGCGTAATTGCCGACATGTTTGATGATGCGATAGGCCCAATCCTCGGAAAGGCCGAGATCGCCGCCATGAGCGCCGTCGACCCCAAGCAGCCGGCGGATCTGCGGTTTCTCCGACGACAGCGCCGCGTCGGCGTTCGCCTTCGAGACTTCCAATTCCTCGGCGTTGACCATAGCGAAAAGCGTCCAGCGGATGATGTTGAGCCACTGATCGTCGCCCTGTCGCACGAGCGGTCCGCGCGGAGATTTTGAAATGAGGTCGGGCAGAACGGCATGATCCGCAGGCGCCGTCAGGCCGATGCGGACGACGTGCAGCGTTGAAATGTCAGCGGTCAACGCGTCGCACTTGCCTTCGTCGTACGCCTTGGCCGCATCCTCAAAGCTCGCAAACAGCTTTGCGTCGTATTTCACCTTGCGCGCGCGAAAAAAGTCGGCGACCTCGAGCTCGTACGGCGTGCCCTGCTCGATGCAGATCGCGACGCTGTCCAGGTCTTGAACTGAATTGAATCCGCGCTGTCGGCGAACGATGAACCCTTGTCCGTCATAGAGGAACACGCCCGCATAGATGAGCTTCTGTCCCGCGTCGCGGGTTTGGGTCCACGGCGACGCGCTGGCGGCCAGATCAATCGCGCCAGACTGCAGTGCGCCGACGCGCGCTTTCGGCGGCAGTTCAACGATTCGCGCCTTGGCTGGATCGTCGAGAACCGCGCTGGCGACCGCGCGGCAGAAGTCGACCTCGAAGCCGCGCCACTCGCCGGCCCCGTCGCGCTGAGCAAAGCCTGGGGCGGCCGTTACGCCACATGCTAAGTAACTGCGCTTGACGATCTGCGCGAGCGTGGGGCCGACATCGGTTTGCGCGCCGACGCGGGAAGCGAAAAGCGCGCCGGCGAAAACCGCGACGAAGGCGAAGAAGAGACGGCGCATCATGGCGGGCTCGGCATCCGGCGGCGGATATACTACGCTTACGCGGCGCGCGCGCAAAGGCGACTCGTCAGAGGCGGCATGTCCGAAGAAAAAAAAGAAACAAAGCACAAAGTAAGACCCGCCACTCTTGTGACGCAAGCCGGTCGCGCGCCTTTCGATCATTTCGGATTCATCAATCCACCGGTTTATCGCGGCTCGACCGTATTGTTTCCGACCGTCGCCGATCTCGAAGGGCTGCGCCAGCCCTACACCTACGGCACCAAGGGCACGCCGACCACGCGCGCGCTCGAACGGGCCTGGAGCGAGATCGCCGGCGCCGCCGACACCGTGCTGACGCCCTCGGGCCTCGCCGCGATCGGTCTGGCGCTGCTCACTGCGACACGCGCCGGCGCGCATGTGCTGGTCGCGGACTCCGCCTATCAGCCGACGCGCATATTCTGCGACGGGTTTCTGGCCCGCTTCGGGGTGAACGTCGAATATTACGATCCGCTGATCGGCGCCGCGATCGCCGGGCTGATGCGGCCGGAGACCACTGCAGTGCTCGTCGAGTCGCCCGGTTCGCAAAGCATGGAGGTTCAGGACATTCCCGCCATCGCCGCGGCGGCGCATGCCCATGACGCCTGCGTGATCGCCGACAACACCTGGGCGACCCCGCTTCTGTTCCCGCCGCACGAGCGCGGCTGCGACCTCGCGGTCGAAGCCGGCACCAAATATCTCGCGGGCCACGCCGATCTTCTCATCGGCCTCGTTTCCGCCAACGCCAAATGGGCGAAGCGTCTGCGGCATACCTTCAACGCCTTCGGCATGGGGTCCAGTCCCGATGACGCATCGCTCGCCCTGCGCGGTCTGCGCACCATGGCGCTGCGGCTGCGCGAGCAGGAACGCGCCGCGCTCGACATCGCGCAATGGCTGCAGGACCGGCCCGAAGTATCGCGCGTCCTGCATCCCGCGCTACCGACGCATCCAGGCCATGAACTGTGGAAACGAGACTTCAACGGGGCCTCGGGCGTTTTTTCGGTGATCTTCAAAGACGTGTCGAAAAAAGCCGTCGCCGCTTTTGTGGACGGGCTGGAGCTCTTCGGAATCGGCTTTTCCTGGGGCGGCTATGAAAGCCTGGCGTTGCCCTTCGATTGCGCCTCTTACAGGACGGCCACGCGCTGGGCGCCGGAAGGACCGGCGCTGCGCTTGTCGATCGGACTGGAGGATGTCGACGATCTGAAGTCGGACCTGGAGGCGGGGCTTGCCCGGCTCAAGGTCTCCTAAACGCGGCGCGTTTAGAATATATTCCAATCATCCTATTTCATGTGTGGTGAAGGTGTTGTGAAGGGAGAAGAGAGATGGTGGCCGTTTCCCGGTTTGCCGCTTATGCCGGCGTCTGCGGTTGGTTGATTGCGGGCGTTGCGCCGGCCCTCGCCGCCAGCGGACAAGACTTTCCGAACCTCACATGCGCCTGCAAGGGTTGCGGCCAGAACAAGTCCGACGTGATCGGTAAATGCCCCGACGTTTGCAAGGAGAAGACGGTTTACAACAAAGGCGACAAAGTCATTCCGGCCGCGCCCGCCCGCGCCCGCCCGGCGAGAAGGGACAAGACCGCCAAAGTCGCCGACCCGACGGAGTTTTGCAAAGCCGCGCGTATGAAGCTGCCGAAGGGCTGGATGCGCGCCGATCCTCCGTCTGCCCAGACACGCTGAAAAGGTCCCGCCTTCGCGTGAAAAATGCCCGCCCAACAAGTTGGGCGGGCAAGGCTCTCATAACGCGCGCGAGAAGCGGGCAATTACGTCCGGAAGATCAAAGCGTGGCTCCCACCTGGAACTTCGGGATCACCGGGCCGCCGATTTCGACGCGCTGACGTTCGCCCGAGGGACTGAAGAAGAACAGCAGTCCGCCGAACTGGCTGTCGGTGTCGTAAGCGAGATCGGACAGGCGCTCGATATCGAAGCGGGCGTCCTGGACGATCACTTCCATGTCGCGCGCTTCGCCGGGCGCGACCGGGTTCGGATCGCTCACGGAAAGGCCGCGCTCGGCAAGGAGATAGTCCGGGAAATCCGGCCGAGTCGTGAAGACATCCGGATTGAGGAAGCGCAGTCCGGCGGAGGTGAATTCGCCAAGCCGGATCGGCTCCTTGCCATTGTTGGTCACCTTCACCCTGATGCGCAGTTCGCGGCCCGGCACCGTGTAGGAGCCGCCCCTGAACTGAACGGCGACGGTCGACCGCGGCTCGTCGATCGGGGAAATGCCGGTCAGCAAGCCCGCCTGCATCGGCAGCGTGCGCGGGAACTCCCTATTGGCTGCTGCATAGAAGACCAGCACCGCCAGCAGAACGACGGCGAGAGTGATCGCGCCGATTCGCTTTTCGTCTTGACCGATCAGCTCCCTGCCCATGCCGGCCTTGACCTGCCAATAGCGAACAATGATCCCTTTGGTCATGAACCAGTAGAGAATCCAGGCGGTGGCGGCGGCCATCCAGAAGAAGTGATAGATATAGGTCCAAGTGATCCCATAGGTCTCGAGATCGATCGTCGAACCTTGAAGGAGCGTCACCGGATTGGTGAAATCCTTCATATCGCCCTTGATGGTGATCCATTGGCCTGGACCGACGATCGGACCGCCGTCCTTGACGTTGATCTGGACATGGACGTGATAGCGGCCTTGGCGGCGCGCTTTCAGGACGATTTTGTATTCATAGTCCTTGCCCACATCCATCGAGAACGTGCGCGGCACCGGCAC
>VGEB01000119.1 GCA_016869435.1 Alphaproteobacteria bacterium
TTAGAAGGGAATGTCGTCGTCGAGTTGATCGGAGAGCTTGCCGGCCGGGACCGGGCGCCTCTCGCCGGGACCGCGCTCCATCGGCGAGGAGCGGCCGAAGGAGCCGCCGCTCTGTGCGTAGCCGCTGTCGTAATCGCCTTCGCCGCGGCCGCCGCCCTTGCTGTCGAGCAGTGTCAGCTCGCCGCGAAACCGCTGCAGCACGACATCCGTCGCCTTGCGCTGATTGCCGTCCTTGTCGGTATATTCGCGCGTCTGCAGCTGGCCTTCGAGATAGATTTTCGAGCCCTTGCGGCAGTATTGCTCGGCGATCTTCCCGAGGTTCTCATTGAAGATCGAGATATTGTGCCATTCGGTGCGGTCTTTGCGCTCGCCGGTGTTCTTGTCGCGCCAGGACTCGGTCGTCGCCAGCGAGAAGGAGACGACGCGATCGCCCGAGGGCAGGGTGCGCACTTCCGGATCGCGGCCGAGATTGCCGATCAGGATCACCTTGTTGACGCTGCCCGCCATGTCGCTCTCCGCTCGCTAGAAACGCCGCACTCTAGTGCAAAGGCCGGCCGTTCGGCGCGCCGGCGCGCCTTGTCCACAGATGATGCGCCGTCGGGGCGCCGATGTTCTTTTTTTGTTCTAGCACTCGCCCCCGCCCGCCGCAAGCGGCGTCACTCGGTGGCGACGGCGGTTTCCACATCGGAAGGGTCGATCGTGCGGGCCAGCCCAGACGTGAGGCGGGCGCGGTCGAGTTCGCCCTCCCAATGGGCGACGACGATCGTCGCGACGCCATTGCCGATGAAATTGGTCAGCGCCCGGCATTCGCTCATGAATTTGTCGACGCCGAGCACCAGCGACATGCCCGGCGCGAGACGAGGGTCGACCGCCATCAAGGTGGCGGCCAGCGTGATGAATCCGGCCCCCGAAACGCCGCTTGCGCCCTTCGAGGTGAGCATGGCGACGACGAGGATCGTCGCCTGATGCGAAGCGTCAAGCTCGATGCCCATGGCCCGGGCGATGAACAGCGTCGTCAGCGTCATATAGATGTTGGTGCCGTCGAGATTGAAGGAATAGCCCGTTGGCACGACGAGTCCGACGACCGATTTCGAGCATCCGAGCCGCTGCAGCTTTTCCATCAGCGCGGGGAGGGCGCTTTCCGAGGAGGAGGTGCCGAGCACGATCAGCAATTCGTCGCGCAAATAGGCGAGAAGGCTGAAAATGTTGAAGCCCGCCGCGCGGGCGATTGAGCCGAGCACGACGACGACGAAGAGCCCGGCGGTGAGATAGAACAGGCCGACGAGTCCGGCGAGCGAATAAAGCGCGGCCGAGCCATATTTCGCGACCGTATAGGCCATGGCGCCGAAAGCCCCAATCGGCGCGGCCTTCATGATGATGGCGATGACGCCGAACATGGCGTGGCCAACATCGTCGACGATGACGCGCAGCGCCCGGCCGCGTTCGCCGAGAGTCAACAGCGCGAAGCCGAAGAGGAGCGAGAATAGGAGGACCTGCAGAATGTCGCCCTTGGCGAAGGCGCCGAGCGCGCTGTCGGGAATGATGTCTAGAAGAAATTCGACGGCGCCGCGCTTCTCGGCGAGCGCCGTGTATTTGGCGATCGCCGAGGGGTCGGGCGTCCCGGCGAAACCCGCGCCGACTTGCGAAATATTGCCAACGATGAGGCCGAGCGCGAGCGCGAATGTCGAGACGATCTCGAAATAGACCAGCGCTTTCAATCCGACCCGGCCCACTTTGCGCGCGTCTTCGATATGTGCGACGCCGGAGACGACCGTGCAGAAGATGATTGGCGCGATCGCCATCTTGATGAGCTTGACGAAGCCGTCGCCAAGCGCCTTCACCCAGTCCTGCGCCGCAGCTTCAGGCGCCAGCCAGCCGAACAGCGCGCCGAGCGCTATGGCCGCAAGCACCTGGATATAGAGGTGACGGAAAAAAGGCTTTCTAAGAGGCGTCAATGGGCACGCGTCGGCCGTAGCCGCTCCTTCGCTATTCTTTGCTTCGAGCGACACGCGCCTTGCTCCTGACGGGAATGCACAGCGGCATTATTGGAACGCGAATGGGTTGACCACTGTAAGGTCGAGATCGACGAAGTCCGCGACATTCCGCGTCGCGAGCGTCATCGCGTGCGCCGAGGCGATGCCCGCGACCATCGCATCCATGACGGCGAGCGGCTTACCCAGAGTTTGTCGCTTCGCGCGCAAACGCGCAAAAGCATGGGCGGCGCGCTGGTCGAAAGCCAATATTCGGCCGGCGAAAATCTCTTCCTCGATTGTCTGGCAGGCTCTGGTCAGCGCATCCTTCTTGCGGCCCGATGGCAGCAGCGCCAGTCCAAACCGCAGTTCCGCTATGACCGGCGTTGCAATGTAGAAATCGATTTCAGCGTGAGAATCGACCCATCGGCGCGCCTTCACGTCGCCGGTCGGCTTCATCATTTCCGAAACGACATTTGTGTCGAGAAGGATCATTCGAATGTCGGCAGCGGGCGCTCGCTCTTGTCGCGCGGCTGGACGAAATCGTCGGTCCAGTCCTCTGCTGAAATGAGCCCCTTCAATTTTGTCCCGAGCCCTCCGGTTAGTCTTACACCCCGAGCCCGCGTCGATTGCGAAAGCGCGCTTTTCAGCAGCATCTTGATTTCACTGGAAAGGCTGCGATTGTGACCGTGCGCCAGATCTTCGATCTGGCGTTTCAATTCGGGGGAAACATCGCGAAGCAAAATATCAGGCATCTCAGACCCCATTGTGATATCACTGATATCATAAGTCCGCAGGATATCAAGGGCCGAAAATAATATATGTTTTCAGTGAATTATGGTGGCGTTGCCCAAAAAAGTTAACGTGGGCAGCTTCGAATTGACCATTCCTTAACGATCTCGACTTAAAAGTCGGCCCACAGTTTCCGCCGAAACTGCGAGGCAAATAATGACTGATCCAGCGTCGAACAAGCCGCCAGTTATCGCCTGTGTGGAGCGCAGCAAAAGCGTATATTTCGATCAGCAACTCCGGCGTGCAAAGGAACACAATTGTTGGAGCTTGCGGGTTGATTGGCGCGCGCTCACGCTATTGACGCTTATTACTATAGTTGGAGTCGTCCAAAACCCAGAATTGCTGTTCAAGGCTTGGGCATGGGCCGAAACGCTAATCTCCAAGCATTTCTGAGCATGGAGCCGATGGATTTATGTAGGCCGGCGTGGCATTTGCCTTGCTCAGCGCCTAAATAGGCGCTTCCCTTCTCCTACGGCTTCTTGAATGGCGAGCATCAAACAAAAAGACGCGCGCGCGGGCGCATTGATGACGCCTCGCGCCGACTCCAAGACCATCTCCATCCGCGGCGCGCGCGAGCATAATCTCAAGAATATCGATCTGACGATCCCGCGCGACAAGCTCGTGGTGTTCACCGGCCTGTCGGGTTCGGGCAAGTCGTCGCTCGCCTTCGACACGATCTATGCCGAAGGCCAGCGCCGCTACGTCGAGTCGCTCTCGGCCTATGCGCGGCAGTTCCTGGAGATGATGCAGAAGCCCGACGTCGATCAGATCGACGGGCTCTCGCCGGCGATCTCCATCGAACAGAAGACGACATCGAAAAATCCGCGCTCCACCGTCGGCACGGTCACCGAAATCCATGACTATATGCGTCTGCTCTGGGCGCGCGTCGGCGTGCCCTATTCTCCGGCGACCGGCCTTCCGATCGAGAGCCAGACC
The DNA here is from genome assembly GCA_016869435.1 of Alphaproteobacteria bacterium. Taxonomy (GTDB): domain Bacteria; phylum Pseudomonadota; class Alphaproteobacteria; order Rhizobiales; family Beijerinckiaceae; genus Methylocystis. Next base: position 3,699 of record VGEB01000119.1, read on the forward strand.
GTTTCGCAAATGGTCGATCGCGTGCTGGCGCTTCCGCTAGGTTCGCGACTCTACCTGCTGGCGCCGGTCGTGCGCGGCCGCAAGGGAGAATATCGAAAGGAGATCGCCGAATATACGAAGAAGGGCTTCCAGCGCCTCAAGATCAACGGCGCCTATTATGAGATCGCCGACGCGCCAGCGCTCGACAAAAAGTTGAAGCACGACATCGACGTGGTCGTCGACCGAATCGTCGTGCGTGCCGACATGAGCGCGCGCCTGGCCGACAGTTTCGAGATGGCGCTGGAATTGTCGGGCGGCCTCGCCGTCGTGGAATTCGCCGATGCGCCCAAAGGCGAGAACGTTCTTCTGGCGCCCGTGCAGCCAGCGGCTAATGTCTCGACGCATTATGCGCCGCATCACATTCTGTTTTCGTCGAAATTCGCTTGTCCGGTGTCGGGCTTCACCATTCCCGAGATCGAGCCGCGGCTGTTTTCCTTCAACAATCCTTTCGGCGCCTGTCCGGTCTGCGGCGGCATCGGCCATGAACAGAAGGTTGACGCCGATCTCGTCGTGCCCAATCCGAAACTGACCTTGCGCAAAGGCGCGATCGCGCCCTGGGCGCGCTCGACCTCGCCCTATTATCAGCAAACGCTCGAGGCGCTGGGCAAGCATTACAAATTTCGGCTCGACGCCGCTTGGGAGTCGCTTTCCGACAAGGCGAGAAACGTCATTCTCTATGGCTCCGGCGACGAAGAGGTGCGCTTCTCCTATGATGACGGCTTTCGCGCCTATGACGTGAAGAAGCCGTTCGAGGGCGTGATCATCAATCTTGAACGGCGCTATCTCGAAACCGACAGCGAATGGGCGCGCGAAGAGATCGGCCGCTACATGTCGGCGACGCCCTGTCTCGCTTGCGAAGGCTTTCGCCTGAAACCTGAAGCGCTCGCCGTGAAGATCGCCGGCAAACATATCGGCGAAATCTCGGAGCTTTCCGTGCGCGCCGCGCGCGATTGGTTTCGCGCGCTGCCTGACGCGCTTGACAAGAAGCGCAATGAAATCGCCTTCCGGATCTTGAAGGAAATCCGCGACCGCTTGAATTTTCTCGTAGACGTCGGCCTCGACTATCTGACGCTGTCGCGCAATTCAGGCTCGCTCTCGGGCGGCGAAAGCCAGCGCATCCGTCTCGCCTCGCAGATCGGCTCGGGACTGACCGGCGTTCTCTATGTGCTGGACGAGCCGTCGATCGGGCTGCATCAGCGCGACAACGACCGGCTGCTCGACACGCTGCGGCGGCTGCGCAATCTCGGCAACAGCGTCATCGTCGTCGAGCATGATGAGGACGCGATCCTCTCCGCCGATTATGTCGTCGACGTCGGCCCCGGCGCCGGCATTCACGGCGGCAAGATCGTCGCACAGGGGACGCCGCAGGAGATCATGGCGAATCCCGCGTCGCTCACCGGCAAATATCTCACCGGCGAGAAACAGGTGATCCTGCGTCACAAGCTGCGCAAGCCGACGCCCGGCCGCTGGCTCAAGCTTTTTGGCGCGCGCGGCAATAATCTCAAGGACATAAAGGCGGAAGTGCCGCTTGGGCTGTTCACCTGCGTCACCGGCGTCTCTGGCGGCGGCAAGTCGACGCTGATCATTGAAACGCTCTACAAGGCCGTCGCGCGGCGGCTCTCCGGCGCGCATGAGCACCCGGCGCCTTTTGATCGTCTCGAAGGCCTCGAGCAGATCGACAAGATCATCGACATCGATCAGTCGCCGATCGGGCGCACGCCGCGCTCCAACCCTGCGACCTACACAGGCGCCTTCACGCCCATTCGTGAATGGTTCGCGGGTCTTCCAGAAGCCAAGGCGCGCGGCTATGCGCCGGGACGCTTCTCTTTCAACGTCAAGGGCGGGCGCTGCGAAGCCTGTCAGGGCGATGGCGTCATCAAGATCGAGATGCACTTTCTCCCCGACGTCTACGTCACATGCGACGTCTGCAAGGGGAAGCGTTACGATCGTGAGACGCTCGAAGTGAAATATCGCGAGAAGTCCATCGCCGACGTGCTCGACATGACGGTCGAGGAGGCGGCGAATCTGTTCAAGGCGGTGCCGTCGATTCGCGACAAGATGGAGACCTTAAAGCGCGTCGGCCTCGACTATATTCATGTCGGCCAGCAGGCGACGACGCTGTCAGGCGGCGAGGCGCAGCGCGTGAAGCTCTCCAAGGAGCTGTCGCGCCGCTCGACCGGCAGGACCCTCTATATTCTCGACGAACCGACGACGGGACTTCATTTTCACGATGTGGCGAAGCTTCTTGAAGTGCTGCATGAGCTTGTCGAACAGGGCAACACCGTCGTCGTGATCGAGCACAATCTCGAAGTCATCAAGACCGCGGACTGGATCATCGACATGGGCCCGGAAGGCGGCGATGGCGGCGGCGAAATCGTCGCGGCGGGGCCGCCGTCGGAAATCATCAAGGAGAAGCGCAGCCACACCGGCCGCTATCTAGCCGAAGCGATGGCGAGACGGCCTTCCGAGACGGCCGAGCCGGCAAAAGCGAAAAAGGCGCGGTCGCTGTAAAGGCTCTTCGTGCCATCGCCCCAATCGCGACTTACTCGAAAACAGGAGCCGTATCGCGCCCGATACGAAGCGGACCGCATTTCCTTTGTAGCGATCGGTACTGAACGCTTATATTGTTCGATGATGCCAGCAGCAGCCTGCTTTTTTGTTTAGCGGTGCATGCTTGCTACTCCGACAAAAAAAGTTAGCCTTCGACGCAGGCGCGGATTATGGCTACTGCACGTTCTCGCGGCATCCGACCTACGAAGTCGAAATCTTGTATGTCCTCGCTCCAACGATAGAGATTGACTTCGGTTGAGTGGGGAATCCGTTCCATTTTATATTTGCATTTGGGCGCCGCTCGCGTTGCGCCAGCCGCTCGAATGCCCAGTTCGGGAACAGCATCTACAATTTCGAGGTGGAGCGAGTTTGCGTTCAAGAGCAAGTCAGTGAGCGATGCGGCTCCGGCCACCTTTCGCGATGCACTGGGAGCGGCTGTTTTCTTCGCTGTCCTCGGCTTTGCTTGCCCAGATGCGGCTTTCTTGACCCCTATTCTTTTAGAAGGCTTTTTGTTGGCAGCAGTTTTGGCCTTCTTGGCCGCGGATTTCTTTTTCGAACGGGGCTTTCTTGAGGTCATTGGCTCTACCCTCTAAGTTGTTCGCTTGGAATTACGTTAGTCAGGGTTGAATGTTGTTGAGGTTGTTGGCGACGGATAGACCTATCTGGGATGCGAGGTGGGCGTTCTGCGCCGCAATACTCGGCACAATGGTCTGCGCAACGGCCAGCGGCACTCCCTTCTTCTGGTATCCGCAGCAGACTGGTTTTTCCGGAGCCTTTTCGGTCGGACCGAATGTAACCGTCAAATCTTGTGTGCGGGACCGTCCTGCCCCGAAGAAAGCGCCGCCGCCGTTCGCTGTGATCCGTACTAGTTTCCAAGTCGGCGTAATGTCGCCTGATGTTTCAATCAGGAATTTGATTTGATGTGAGATCACGTCCTTATTGAAGGGATCCGTGCCGCGTATTCTTGGAAATTTGATTCTCTCGAGCCGGCTCGGTCCCACAGCATCGTTAAGCCATTCAGCGATCTTAAGATCGCTATCGACGATGAGATAGCCGCCGGGGCGATCACGTGGCGCACAACTGGGATTTATCGGGTGCTGGTTACGAAACTCCGAGATCGGGTAAAACCAACTAATCTTATCGATTCGCGTCGCGGTCGAGCCAAATTTTCCTCCTAATCCGAGGCTGTAGGATTGCGTTGCTGGAACTGTAATGCCGCCCGGGAACCACGTCTTGGCGCCGATGATTGGTGTGTTGAAAACGGCGCCAGGGCCTATGTTCGTTTTTTCTTCCACGGTGAGAGTGAGCGTCGCTTGCGCGCCCCAACTCTCGAGCCACTCGAGCTGCCGCGGGGTGTTTGTATCTCTTGCATCTTCAATGTCGGCGTCTAGAACTTCGTTGACGGCCTCGCGAATTTCACAACGAACCCGCTGGACGA